>JAITEC010000136.1 GCA_031282225.1 Oscillospiraceae bacterium
GGCGTGGGCAAGACCACCCTAATATCTCTCATAGAGCGGTTCTACGACCCCGTAGAGGGCAGCATTAAGATAAGCGGGCGCGATATACGCGATGTGACCTTGGGGTCACTGCGCCGGCATATTTCCATAATACTGCAAGACGTGTTCCTGTTTAACGGCACCGTGGCCGACAACATAGCCTACGGCGCGCGCGGCGCCCAGCGCGAGGCCATTGCGGCGGCCTCCAGGATAGCCAGCGCCCACAAGTTCATAAGCGAACTTCCGCAGGGGTACGACACCGTAATAGGCGAGCGGGGCGTGCGCCTGTCGGGAGGGCAGAAACAGCGCATCGCGATAGCGCGCGCAGTGCTGCGGGACGCTCCGATACTCATCATGGACGAGGCCACGGCCTCCGTGGACGTGGAGACAGAGGCGGAGATACAAAAGGCGATATCAACGCTTGTCGGGAACAGGACCGTGTTCGTCATAGCTCACCGCCTGTCCACCGTCAAGCGCGCGGACACAATTTTCGTCATAGAGAACGGGCGCATTGTGGAGCGAGGCACGCACGACGAGCTCGTGTCCTCCGGCGGGCTGTACGAGCGGCTGTGCCTGATCCAGCTCCAGGCGAGCGAGGACGTGCTGCGCGCGCTGTCGCGCTACACGTCTGGCGACGCCGCCGACGAGGGCGCCCGGGGCGCGGCGGATACGCTGTATTAAACGCCCCGCCGCGCCCGAGGCGGGCAGTCCTGGGTCAAGCCGCCTCTTGCAGTGTCGTGCGCTCGCCTTGGGGCGCCTTGCCTGCGGCGGCGAGCATGCTCTCTATAGAGATGCCGTAGCCACGTGTCGGGTCGCCTACGAGCACGTGCGTGACGGCGCCCACGAGCTTTCCGTCTTGGATTATCGGGCTTCCGCTCATGCCCTGCACTATGCCGCCCGTCTGCTCTATCAAGCTGGGATCCTTCACAGTCAGCATCAAGCCGCGCTGGGACTGTCCGGCGTCGGCATACACGCGCGTGATCTCCACGCCGTATTCCCGCGTCTCACTGCCCGACACCGTACTTAGGATAGTGGCGGCGCCTGTCTTTATATCACTTGCGGCGCCCACGGGGATGGGAAGTCGCTCTTTTACAGTCCCGTCGTCTAGCATCACGCCGAATATCCCTCGCAAAGTGTTCAGCTGAAGGCGCCCTATGGCGCCTTCGGCGTCAAAAGCGCCTTGCAGCTGTCCAGGGGAATCCGCGCGCCCGCGCACCACTCCCGTTATCGTGGTGTTAGCTATGACGCCGTCGCGTATCGGGAGCACTGTTCCAGTGTCCGCGTCTCCCGCGGAGTGACCCAGCGCGCCGAACTGGCCAGTGGCGGGGTCATAGAACGTGAGCGTTCCAATGCCTGTGAGCATATCCCTGACAGCGAGCCCCAACCTGTAGGAACCGTCCGGTTCGCGCGACGGCGCAACGGTATACGACATCTCGCGTCCCGCGCGCGTCACCCGTACTTCCACCGGCGCGCCGGTCAGTCCCGCGAGCGCTCGCCGCAGATCCTCGCCCGACCGCACTCCGCTCTCCCCGACCCGGACTATAATGTCCCCCGGCTCTATCCCTGCGGCGGCTGCGGGCGACCCTCCCGCGCCGTCTTCTTCCCGCGTGCCTGTCACCATTACGCCCTCGCACTCGATGCTAAGGCCCACGGCGTCCCCCATCGGGACTAGCGCGGCGCCGCCCGCAGGCGGCGCCGCCGCCGCGCTCGGCGCGAACAATAGCGCCGCTGCGCAAAATAGCGCCGCTGCCGCTCCCCCGCGCCCCATCCCCGCCGCACACGCGCCGCTCCTGATCCGGTTTGCCGCCCTGTTTTTCCAAAATTTTTCCATTTAAACGCCTCCTTCCGCTCGCACAGATTAATATGTCCATGTCTCGGCAAAAATGAGGCGCGTGCACCACATAAAATATTTCTCATTTTGGATTGCGCTGGACAATGTTGCCCTATGTGTACAGAAACTCATCGATAATGGAATATGTTGCCAAAATATCCTATAATTCTATTGAAAATTGATTCTTATTGTGCTAATTTGGGTGCATAAAGGGTTTGAGTGCAAATATTTGTTGGATAGCGGTGAAATTCTGAAAACACGGAGGATATTTTATGGAAACCAAGACAAGGGTCATTGTCGCCGACGCAGGCGAGGAGTTCAGGGCGCTGCTTACAGATACATTGAATTCAGAGGGGGATTTTGAGGTCGTGGGCAGGACAGGCGACGGTACGGCCGCGCTCTCTCTGGCAAAATCGCAAAAAGCCGACGTACTGCTGACAGACATAATATTATCCGGCATCGACGGGCTGACGTTGATATCCAAACTCAACGACATGCCAGAAAAGGACAGGCCGGCAGTCATTGTGGTATCAGGTTTTGCCAGCGAACACGCGTTGGCGGAGGCGTCGAGCTTGGGCGCCTCGTATTTCGTGCAGAAGCCGTGCGACATACCGTCGCTGCTGTCCCATATCCGCGTGGTGTCTGGCAGGGCGCACTCAGACATATGCCGCGCCCCCGCGCCCCGGCAAATGGCGGACATTCGCCAGGAACCGAGCCTCGAGGCCATAGTGACGGACATAATACACGAAATAGGCGTGCCGGCGCACATAAAAGGCTACCAATACCTCAGGGAAGCGATCATTCTGGCAATAAACGACATGGAAATAATAAACTCCGTGACGAAGATGCTCTATCCAACGGTCGCCCAGCGCTTCACCACGACGCCCAGCCGCGTTGAGCGCGCCATTCGTCACGCCATTGAGGTCGCCTGGGACAGGGGCGACATCGAGACGCTCCAAAAATTTTTCGGGTACACGGTTTCCAATATCAAGGGCAAGCCAACGAACAGCGAATTCATAGCCATGATAGCCGACCGCCTGAGCATACAGCGGCAGAAGTTCGAGCCGCGCGCGGGCCGCGCATAAAAACAAAGCCCTTTCCGCCGGGCGGAAGGGGCTTTTTCCTTCGCGCGGGCCGCGTGAAGGCGCTATACGACTATCCTGTTGCGCCCGCCAGATTTCGCTCTGTATAAGTTCGAGTCCGCCCTTTCGATGAGCTCGACATAGCTGTGCTCTTCCCTGGGCATTACAGTGGAAACGCCTACGCTCACAG
>JAITEC010000099.1 GCA_031282225.1 Oscillospiraceae bacterium
TGCTTTCTCGGCGCTGGGCGCGCGTACGTATTGACAGCAATGTGCATTTAGAATATCATAAATGCCGACATTAATGAAAAAACGGCGCGAAGGGACGGGGGAATGTACATATGGGACAGGGGCAAATCAGCACATGCCTGGCGACGCGCAACCCAATACTGTTCGGGCGAGGAACGCATAGGCGCGTAGGCGAGGAACTGAGGCGGCTGGGCGTTACAAAGGCGCTCGTGGTGTGCGATGCCGGAGTGAGGGCGGCGGGAATACTGGATAAAATACTCGGCTGCGTGGAGGCGGCAGGCATCGGAACAGTCGTGTTTGACGGCGTGCAGCCGGATCCGCCGGACTGGACTTGCGAGCAGGCGGCCGGGCTAGGTGTGCGAGAGGGAGTGGACGGCGTGGTAGCCGTGGGCGGAGGCAGCAGCCTCGATACGGGCAAGGCGGCCAAGATATTGCTGACTAACCCGCCTCCGATCTCGCGCTACTATCTGGCGCACGAGGACATAGTGCCTGACGAGTCGAAGATGTACCCTATAATAGTGATGCCCACGACGGCCGGAACAGGCAGCGAGGCGACGCCCGGCGGCGTCATCACCGATACGGCGACGAACGTGAAGCACAATGTGCCGTGCATATCCAATCTCGGAATAGTAGACCCTGAGCTGACGCTGGGGCTTCCGCCCTCCGTAACGGCGATAACGGCCGTAGACGCGCTTTGCCACGCGGCGGAGGCGTACACGTCGAACAAGCCCAACGCCATAAGCGATATACTGACGGAAAAGGCCATATCGCTCATAGGCGAGAACCTGCCGCGTGTGATCGACGATCCGGGAGACGCCGCCGCCCGCGAGGGCGTCCAGCTCGCGGCGACGCTCGGGGGGCTGGGGCTCATGGGGCCGTTCTGCCATATACCGCACGAGATAGGCTTGATAATCGGAACCGCGTTCCACATTCCGCACGGGGCGGCGTGCGGGGCTACGCTGCCAGAGGGACTGGAATTTGCGGCGGAGGCGCTGCCGGAGCGCGTGGCCGCCGTGACGCGCCTTCTGGGAGGCTCGGTGCCGACAGGCGCGTCCGCCGCGCAAATAGGCGCCGCAGCGCGCGAGACAGTTACCCGGCTATTTGATAAAATAGGTTTCCCGGAACTCCGGCGGTATTGCGCGCGCGAGGAACTGCTGGCGGCGGCGCCGCGAATAATGGAGCCGTATCCGTTTGTCCACTGCCCGCGCGAGGTGGCATTGACGGATGTCGCCGATATTCTGGCGAAGGCTTACGACAGGGGGCAATGACAGGCAATGGGAAGGGGATTGGATCACATCTGCGTCGTCTCTGACAACCTCGATAAATCTGTGGATTTCTATACGCGCGTGCTGGGGTTCGAGTTTGTCATGCGCGAGGAGCTGGCATCGCAGGGAATAGAGATAGCGCGCGTTATGTACAAGGGCGATGTTGTAGAGTTTGTCCGGCACACTGACCGGCAGGCGCCACGGGGCGCCGGGGACGGTGCCATCGAACTCATAGGCATAGCCGTGCCGGACGTGCGGGCCGGTGCCGCCAGGCTGCGGGAATTGGGCGTGGAGTGCTTGATGGACGAGCCGGTGGAGATGCCGGGCGGCGGATTCTTCTTTTTCCGCGGCCCCTCGGGCGAAAAGCTGGAACTGGTTCAAACTGATGGGGAATGAGGGGATGAGCGCGGCGCGGGGGAGGCTCGACGGTCGCGTAGCTATTATAACAGGTGCAACTAGCGGCATTGGCGAGGCCATAGCATATCGCTTCGCGCGGGAGGGCGCCGTAACCGTCCTCTCGGGGCGCCGCTCGGAGCTTGGAGAGCGCAACGCGAGGCGCATAGCGGACAGCGGCGGCCGAGCCGCGTTCGTCCGCGCGGACGTGAGGGAACAAGGGGACATAAAGGCGCTCGTAGCCGAGACCGTGCGCCGTTTCGGTAAAATAGACATATTGGTAAACAATGCCGGCGTGCTCGGAAACGTCCGGTTCGAGGAGGCCACCATCGACGATTGGCGCGCCATCGTGGACACTGATGCGCTGGGAGGCATCAGCGCCATGTGGGAGGTGCTGCCCCTTATGCGCAGGCAAGGCGGGGGCTGCGTTATAAACGTGACGTCGATAGACGCTACGCTATCGTCGCCGCACGAGCCGCTGTACTGCTTCGTAAAGGCGGGCATGGAGCACCTGACGCGCGCCTTGGCGAAAGAATACGCGGCGTACAACGTGCGCCTGAACAATCTCGCGCCGGGGCTCGTCGCCACGGATCTCGCGCGCGCCAATCCCGAGATGTTTCGCAAACTGGAGGAAGGCATACCGATGCGGCGCGCGGGCACGCCGGACGAGATGGCGAACATCGCCGCGTGGCTTGCCTCGGACGAGGCGTCGTTTGTCACGGGGGCGACAATTGAGGCTAACGGGGGCATGGTCAGGTGACGGCAATTGAGGAAAACACGGGGTATTCCGAGGTGACGAGAGAGATAGCGCGGTTGGCTGAGAAATGCTCGCGGTGGCGCATACCAAATGATATGTACATCCAATACAAGGTAAACCGGGGGTTGCGCGACCTGTCGGGCAATGGCGTTTTGACGGGGCTTACGAATATATCGAACATACCGGCGAAAAAGATGGCGGACGGCGCCGAGGTGCCAATAGACGGCAAGCTGTTCTACAGGGGGATAGACATCAAAAGCCTTGTCGCCGGATTCCTCGACGAAGAGCGGTTCGGTTTTGAGGAGACGGCGTACTTGCTGTTGTTCGGCGAACTGCCCTGTGCGGACGAACTGGACGGATTCTCGCGGCTGCTGTCGGGATACCGCAGTCTACCGATGTCGTTCACGCGGGATGTCATAATGAAAGCGGCGAGCAGGGACATGATGAACGCGCTAGCCCGCTGTGTGCTGACGCTCTATTATTACGACGACAACGCCGACGACACGTCAATCCCAAACACGCTGCGGCAGTGCCTGAG
>JAITEC010000122.1 GCA_031282225.1 Oscillospiraceae bacterium
GGGGTGCATTGGAAATATGGCGTACACATCGGACGCAATCCGCAACATCGCGCTGCTCGGGCACGGGGGAAACGGAAAGACCAGTCTCGCGGAGAGCATGCTCTATCTGTCCGGGGGCATCGACCGGATGGGCAAGGTCGCAGACGGCAATACCGCAAGCGACTCCGATTCCGAGGAGATCAAGCGCCGGATAAGCATATCCCTGGCGACGCTCTCCGCCGACTACAGAAACGGCAAGGTGAACATACTCGACACGCCCGGGTACTTCGATTTTTCAGGCGAGGTCGCCCAGGCCCTCCGCGTGGCGGATAGCGGCATCATAGTGTGCGGCGCTAAAGACGGCGTCACCGTCGGGCTCGAGAAGTCCTACAAATATTTAAGCGACTTAAAGCTGCCGCGCGCGTTTTACATCTCAAAGATAGACGAGGAAAACGGCAGCTTCGACAATGTCTACGCCGCGCTGCGCGAGAAATACGGCACGCCCGTGTGCCCGATGGTGGCGCCCATAACCGACGGCACTAGCAAGATAGCCGGCCTTGTGGATTTGATAAGCCGCAAGGCGTATTCAATAGACGGCGGCAAACGCAAAGAGATACCGATACCCGCCGATATGGGCGAGCGCCTCGAAACGCTCTACACCGCCGTCAACGAGAGCGTCGCGGAGACGAGCGAGGAGTTGATGGACAAGTACTTCTCGGGCGTGGCGTTCACGGAAGACGAAATAAAGAGCGGACTGCGCGCCGGCGTGCGCGAACTCACGCTGTTCCCCGTATACTGCGGCTGCGCGCTCACCGGCCTTGGGACGCTTACCCTGCTTGACGCCATAACGGATCTCATGCCGTCCCCATTGGACGGGAGGCTGGAACTCTCGCCCGACGGCGCCCCACTCGACGTGGGTCCCGACGCGCCGCCCGCCGCCGTCGTGTACAAGACCGTATCCGACCAATACGGCAAGTTCAGCCTGTTCAAGGTGATCTCCGGAAACGTGCGCCCGGACTGCGCTCTTACAAACGCTCGCACGGGTTCCCCTGAAAAACTCGGGCACATATATAAGATGCAGGGCAAGAAAAACTCCGAGGTGACGCAGATCGTGTACGGCGACCTGGGCGCCGCCTCCAAGCTCTCCGAAACAAAGACGGGCGACACTCTGTGCGACCCGAAAAATGTGTTTTCCGCCGAAGGGATAGCCTTTGCGCCCCCCTGCTACTCCATGGCCATAGCTCCGAAGACAAAGGGTCAGGAGGACAAAATAGCCTCCGGCCTTGCCCGTCTCGGCGAAGAGGACCGCACCTTTACATTCGCAAACAATGTCGAGACAAAGCAGCTCGTGCTGTCCGGCGCGGGCGACATACAGCTGGACGTATTGTGCGCGAAACTGAAAGACAAGTTCGGGGTGGACGTAGTCCTGTCGCCGGCGCGCGTTGCGTACCGAGAGAAAATACGCAAGAAGGTGCAGGTGCGCGGCAGGCACAAGAAACAGTCCGGCGGCCACGGACAGTTTGGAGACGTGGTGATCGAATTCGAGCCGGGGCAGCAGGAGGAACTGGAGTTCGCAGAGAGCGTATTTGGCGGGAGCGTGCCGAAAAATTTCTTCCCGGCCGTGGAAAAGGGACTTCGCGACAGTACGCAGCGCGGCGTGCTCGCGGGCTACCCGATGGTGTACCTTAAGGCCACGCTCGTGGACGGCTCGTACCACCCCGTAGACTCCTCGGAGATGGCATTCAAAACTGCGGCACAGCTGGCATACAAAGACGGCATCCCGCAGGCTGGCCCCGTCATTTTAGAGCCCATCGGCTATCTCACCGTGACAATACCCGATACGTATACCGGCGACATTATGAGCGATCTTTCCAAGAGGCGCGGCAGCCCTATGGGCATGAGCTTCGATGCCGACGGCATGCAGGTAGTGGAGGCGGAGGTTCCGCTCGGGGAGATGTCGAGTTACGCTATAGACCTGCGTTCAATGACACAGAGCAGGGGGGCGTTCACGATCCGATTCGAGCGCTACGAGGAGGCTCCGGCGGCTGTGCAGGCGAAAATAATCGAGGAGGCAAAGGCGCTCGCGGAATCCGAGTAATGGGCGGCATCGGTCTCGGCTCAGCCGACGGGATACTCTCATATATCACGCTCGTATTGAGGTATGTCCTGCCCATACCGGCGCTCTTGGTCGTGGCGAGGTGCGCCGTGTCCCTTCTGTGCGGGAAGCACGGTGACGCGACCTGGGGCTACCTGAGTCTCCCGAACGGCGCCCGCGTGCCGTTGCGCCACTGGGAGAATATAATTGGGCGTGCGAGGGACGCCGATTGCCATATGTCGTACCCCTCGCTCTCCCGCAGCCACGCCGCCGTCATACGCGACAGCGCGGGCGCGTGGCGCGTATATGACCTCGGCTCAAAAGGGGGCGTCCGCGTAAACGGCGAGAGTGTCGCCCCCGGCCCGGGACATGACATCAAAAGCGGCGGGCTCATAGATTTAGGCAGCGTGCAGCTCGTCTTTGTCAGTTCCGACGACGAGTTGCCCCCATTGGCAGGAGACGCGCCGCCCCCACGCAATTGGGCGGGCAAAATAAAGCCGGGCGCAACCGCGGCGCTCTTGACGGAATTCCAGCTCATGCTCGGCATACAGGCGTGCATCGCAAAAGCGGACGCCTTGACCGCTGCTGTCCCGTTCGCCTTCGCCTCGCTCATTGCCATAATGTGGTTTTGCTATGCCATGACGCGCGCCATGGGCAGGCAGGGGTTTGAAATAGAGACCCTCGCGTTTTTCCTGTGTTCCGTGGGGCTGTCGGCAGCGGCCTCATCCGCGCCTGAGGCGCTGTTGCGGCAGACAGGCTTTTTGGCTTTTGGCGTCTTCTTGTTCTTCGCTGTCGGCTGGTTCCTGCGCGACTTGAACAGGGCAGTGCGGCTGCGCTGGCCGATAGGCGCCCTCGGCGCGGTCATGCTAGCTATAAACCTGGCTCTCGGCACCACGGCCTTCGGCGCAAAAAACTGGCTCCAAATCGGCGGCGTCAGCTTCCAGCCCTCCGAATTCGTAAAAATCGCGTTCGTATTCGCGGGCGCGGCGACGCTGGACCGTCTCTTTGCCAAGCGCAATCTCCTTCTGTTCATAGCGTACGCGGGCGCGTGTGTGACAGCGCTCGCCGCAATGCGCGATTTCGGCTCCGCGCTCGTCTTTTTCTCCGCATTTCTCATAATAGCGTTCATCCGCTCGGGCGACGCCGCCACAGTATTCCTAAGCGTTGGCGCGGCGGCGTTCGCAGGAGTCCTCGCCGCGTCCGCCAGGAGCCATATCGCGGCGAGGTTCGGCTCTTGGGGGCACGCATGGGAAAACACGGACGCCGCCGGCGGTTTTCAACAGACGCGCGCCATGGCGGCCGCCGCGAGCGGCGGCCTGTTCGGAGTGGGCTCCGGAAACGGATGGCTTTGGCGCGTATTTGCCGCCGACACCGACCTCGTCTTCGCAATGACGTGCGAGGAACTGGGGCTTGTCATAGCGATCGCGTCCGTCTTGGCCATAACCGCCATATCGGCCTTCGCCGTGCGCGCAGCGGCGTCGGCGCGCAGCTCGTTCTATGTCATAGGTGCCTGCGCGGCGGCATCGATACTGCTGTTTCAGTCCGCGCTCAATGTGTTGGGCTCAAATGATCTGTTGCCTTTTACGGGCGTCACCCTGCCGTTTATATCGCGCGGCGGTTCCAGCCTCATTTCTTGCTGGGGGCTGCTGGCGTTCATAAAGGCCTCGGACACGCGTCCCGGCGCCAGTTTCGCCGCTGTGCGCGGCGGTTGGCAAAACGGCGAGCCCAAAAGCTTTGGCGGAGGTACGTCGGATGATACGTATTAAGCGTCGGGCGCTGTCTGCGCTCTTGCTCGCGGCGCTCCTTGTAGGCGGCACGTGCGCCTACGCCGCCCGCTTCGCGCTGAGTGGCGGGCGGTGGGCGTCGTCGTATGTCAACCAAGCGGTATACTCGGGCGGCAAGATCGCGGTCGGCGAGATCACGGACAGAAACGGCGTCGTCTTAGCATCTCCCGCCAAAAACGGCATCGCCTTTGCCGACGACGAAAAACTCCGGCTCGCCTGTCTGCACGTGACGGGAGACGCAGCCGGAAATATAGGGACCGGCGCCTTGGCCGCGTTCAAATCGCGTCTCATCGGCTACGATATAGCAAACGGCGTGTACGCGCGCGGCGGTTACGGTGACACCGTTGCGCTCACGGTGGACGCCCGCCTGCAGAAGGCGGCTTACGACGCCCTCGCAGGCAGGCGCGGGTGCATCATTGTGTCAAACTATGAGACGGGCGACATAGCGTGCGCGGTATCCGTCCCGACTTTCGACCCCGTCTCCCCCCCGGAACGCGCCGAACTGGACGCTCGGTACGAGGGCGTGTACATCAACCGCGCGATTTCCTCGGCGTATGTCCCTGGTTCTGTATTCAAATTAGTAACCTCGGCCGCCGCGATTGAGAATATTGGCGACATATACAGCCGCGTCTTTGAGTGCGGCGGGAGCGTGGACATCGGGGGCGATACGGTGACGTGCACGCAACCGCACGGCTCCCTTACGTTCGAGGACGCGCTCGCCGTCTCGTGCAATGTCACGTTCGCGCGGCTTTCGCTTGAGCTTGGCGCCGATACCCTGGCGCGGTACGCGGACAAATTCGGCTTCACGGGCACTGTGTCCATAGACGGCATCAAGACGGCAAAGGGCGGGTTCCGCAAGGGCGAAGAGGGCTCTCCGGAACTCGCCTGGTCCGGAGTGGGGCAGTATGACGACACGGTATGCCCAGCCGCCATGCTCCGCCTGGTGAGCGCCGTCGCGGCGGGCGGATCCGCGCCGCAGTTCCGGCTCGTCTCGCGCTCGGCTCTCTCGCGTCTTTTCCCTCCGGCGGCCGAGCGGTTGCTGGAAGCCGACACCGCCCGGCAGCTCGCGCTTATGATGAACTACAATGTCAGCCGGACATACGGCGCCTCGAATTTCCCAGGCCTTGAACTTTACGCGAAATCCGGCACGGCGGAGGTCGGAGGCGGCAGGCAACCCCACGCGTGGTTCACGGGCTATATAACAAACGATGGCTGCCCGCTCGCGTTCACGGCCGTAGTGGAGAACGGCGGCTCCGGCGCGAGTGTCGCCGGAGCCGCCGTAAACGCGGTCCTCCAAGAAGCCCTGCGGGTATACTAGCCTTGCCGTGTACTAGCCCTTTAGTATGTCGAGCGCTTCCTCACGATAGCAGTCCATGAGGTACGGGATTCCGGACACGCGGGCGCACTCCTCCGTGAGCGACATGAGTTCGCCGCGCGTTATTACGGATATGTTGAACTTGCGCACGCCCGCCATCAGCTGCTGCAAACCGACCTTTATCTTGTCGGAATAACTGTAGATACCTATGGCCCCGAGCGGTATTTTCCCTATCTCCTTCGTGCCCACGATGTCGCGCACCTTCTCGTAGTTGACGAATATCTCCTCCGGCGTCTGCCCGTACTCGGCTATGCTGCGCGGCAGCTCTTTGTCCGCTATCCACTTGTCTATATTCTTGCCTACCATGCCCGGTATCATCAGCGCCCGCCCCATGCAAACCGCCTTCGTGTACGGCGCGCCGAGCGCCAGTGCCTTGAACACGCCGTCCTCGGTGGAAAACCCGCCCGCGAACGCGAGATCGGGCACTCTCTCGCCGTTCTTTTCAAGTATCGACGCGTATTCATACGCCGCGCTGTGCAGGTACAGCGACGGCACGCCCCACTCCTCCATCATGCGCCACGGGCTCATGCCCGTACCGCCGGACGCCCCGTCTATAGTCAGCAGGTCTATCTTTGCCTTCGACGAGTACTTGATCGCCATTGCCAGTTCGAGCAGGCTATATGCGCCCGTCTTGAGCGTTATGCGCTTGAACCCGAGCCCGCGCAGACGCTCCACCTCGCCCATGAAGCTCTCCTCCGTCACAAAGCCCAGGCGGCTGTGCCGCTCGAATTCTTTAATGGCGCCCGTTTTGTACGACGCCTGTATTATGGGGTCGGACGGATCCGGCGTGACAATGTACCCTCGGCGCTGGAGCTCAAGCGCGCGCTCGATCTGCGAGATTTTTATCTCGCCCCCAATACACTTGGCGCCTTGCCCCCACTTGAGTTCTATCGTCTCTATCTTGTGCTTGTTTATTATGTACTCCGCCACGCCCAGGTTCGTGTCCTCTACATTCATCTGGATCAGTATCTCGCCGTATCCGGCGTGGTAGCGCTTATACGCCTCGATGCGGCGGTCCATGTCCGGCGCTCTCGCCACCTTTTTGTTGGCGTCGAGCTCAAGCGCGGGGTCTATCCCGCATACATTCTCGCCGCAGACTATGGTCACGCCCGATATGGCGGCGCCGACGGCGAAGTGCTCCCAGTTGCGGCGCGCTATCTCAGTCGAGCCGAGCGCCCCCGTGAAGATCGGCACTGCCATCTTCACTTTTTTGTCCCATCCGTATGCGGTCTCCGTGTCCACCTTAGGGAACAGCGCGGTGTCCGGCGAGGGCACAACACCGTCCGGCAGCCCTACGGCGCCCCTGGCGTAACCTTGTATGTTCAAATGCGAGTAATCGACTGGGTAGTCCTTGTCGCCGCCGGCGGTAACGTCGCCAAACGGGCCGGGGTAGATGAGCTCGCGCCCCCTGAATGTCGCTTTGAATACCTCGCAGCTTCCTTTGCAGCCGTCAACGCACCTGGAACACAGTCCGCTGCACGGCACGACGCTCGTGGAGCGGTTGGCCGTCCTCGTGGCGTCATTGCCATTGGGCCTCCGCAGATTCATTTTCCAGACCTCCAAAAATATAATATTGTTTCACCATCCGCGCCATTGCGGATTTAAGCGATTATACACCGTTCCAGCGGCGTTATCAACAAAAAATTCACGTCCGCCCGCGCAGGTATTCGCGCAGGCGGGAGAGCACCTCGCCAAAGTCGAGGGGCTTGCCCACGTGGCCGTCCATGCCCGCTGCCATGCATTTTTCTATGTCCTCCCGGAACACGTTTGCGGTCATCGCGACGATGGGTATTTCCCGGGCGCGCGGGACGCCGAGGGCACGGATGCGCTCCGTGGCCTCATATCCGTCCATCTCCGGCATTTGCACGTCCATGAATATCATGTCGTACCGCTCGGGATCCCGCGCGAACATCGCCAGCGCCGCCGCGCCGTTTTCCGCGCAGTCTATGCCAAGCCCTGTTGGCTCCAGCAGCGCCAGCACGATCTCGCGGTTGATTTCCACGTCCTCGGCCAGAAGTATCCGGTATCCCGCAAACGATTCCACCTCTTCCCGCCGCGCCTCCGCCGCGTCCGCGCTGCCGCCCGAGCCGATATACTTATTTAGGCAGTCCGCTATCGCGGAGGGAAACAGCGGCTTTTGCAGGAATCCGTCCACTCCGGCCGCTCTCGCCTCCGCCTCGATCGCGCCCCACTCTGTGGCGGATATCATTATGACGACGGGGTCTCCGCCGCCGCGCTTTATCAGCCGCGTGAGCTCTATGCCTCCCATGGCCGGCATGCTCCAGTCGATGAAATATACGTCATAGGCGCCGCTGCTGGCTATGCGCGCGGCAGCCTCCTCGCCGCCGGCGGCCGTATCGCAGGATATGCCGAAGTGCCGCATTATTTCCTCGAAATACTCGCGGATATCCGCCGCGTCGTCCACCGCCAGCACGCGCAAGTCTTCCCGGCTTATTCCGGGCTGCAGCATCGCGTGCTGCCCCCCCTCGCCGCGCTCCATTCGGACAGTAAACGCGAATACGGAACCGCGGCCCGGCTCCGACGCGATCCAGATTTCCCCGCCCATCATCTCTACGATGCGTTTTGAGATGGCAAGACCCAGTCCCGTGCCGCCGAACCTGCGTGCCGTGTTGCTCTCCGCCTGCTGGAAAGAGGCGAACAGCCGTGAGCGCTGTTCCTCCGAAATGCCTATGCCCGTGTCCCGCACTTCCACTTTCACGGTGCACGCGCCATCCTCCTGGCTTTGTACGCGCGCGTCAAGATGCACACTGCCGCCCTCCGGCGTGAACTTCACGGCGTTGGAGAGCAGATTCGTAATAACCTGCGCCAAGCGCTGGTCGTCGCCTACCAAGACCGCAGGGATACGCCTGTCTATGTACACTGTGAAATCCTGCCGCTTTTCTTCCACGCGGAAACTCACTACATTGACGACTTTCTGAAGCATCTTCTCAAAATCGAACTCAACGAGAGAGAGCTCCAGTTTGTTCGCCTCTATCTTCGACATGTCCAATATGTCGTTGATGACGCCCAACAGATGCGTGGACGCCTCCTCTATTTTCCCGAGGCAGTAGTCCCGCCGCTCCGGATCCGACGAGCCCCTTGCGATAGCCGTCATGCCGATGATGGCGTTCATAGGCGTGCGTATCTCATGGCTCATGTTGGCCAGGAACTCGCTCTTCGCCCGCGAGGCCTCCTCCGCCTCGAAACGCGCCTCCATCACGGGCGTGATATCCGTGATGTCGATAAAAGACCCGCGCGCTCCGCCCGCCAGTTTGTCGGAGACGATCTTGAAATAGCGCGCGCTGCCGTCGCTGCCCAACCGCTTCGTGTCCTCGTATAGGCCGTCGCTCTCCATTATCTCGCTGATAATATCCTTGATGTCCCGGTCGTGGAACAGGTCTATTAGGGGGCGCCCGGCGGCAATCTCCAAACCCTCCAGGCGCGCCATGTCCGCCAGCGGCCGGCTGATGTACAGCACTCGGTTCATTTCGTCCACCATCGCCATGATATTCGGCGTTGTCATCATCAATGTGGCGAAAGAGTCCCGCGCCCTCGCCGCACTGTCCTTCTTGCCCGCCGCGAATGACGACAGCATATAGAGAAGCACGGACCCCAGTATCATGAGTACCCAGTTGACAGCTATGTCCGTGAAGTTCGTGAGCGACGCCTCGTATCCCATCATCACCGCGCCACTCAGGACCAATACGGCGTTTATGGCGTTGGTAATGGTCAAGAAGGCAAACAGGCTCCTCTTGTTGCAATACAGCGCCCCAACGCAGCTGATGACGGAGTAGACGCTGAACAGGTAGACAAAGCTGCGCATGGCGAAAGACGCCCCGACATACACTACAAAGAGGATCAGCGGCATGAAAAATGCCGTGTTCTCCGAATTGCGCCTGCGGCTGACCAATATAAGCGCCATGAACGTCAGCGCTCCCGCCGCGCCTACGATGGCCGCTTGCCGTATCTGCCCGTTTGACAGCGCGGCCGCGATGCGAAAGACGATGAACGCCACCTCGGTGAAAATTATCATAAAGTTCGCAAGCTTGTAATAAGAAGCGTCACTGTCCTTACTGCGATTCACGCGCGTCCGCCCTCCTTTGGTATACAAGGCCGTCAACGGCCACTATATTTACCGCCTGCGGTATAACTTCGACTGTGAGATTCGTGTCGAAGAACACCTCCCCGTCCAAATTGACGAGTATGGGCGCGTCGGACGATATCTCCACCCTGCGCGCGCGCCTATAGCGGAACAATTCCGGATATTTGCAGTAGCCGCCCCGCAGATAACTGGGAAGCACCTTCAACACTTGCAGCGCCCCCACGCTTTTCAGCATGAGCGCGTCCAATACGCCGTCGTTCGGCATGGCTCCCGTCACTGCGCTCTTGTTGCCTGCGTAACACGGGCCGTTTGCGATATTTATGGATGCATAGGCCCCGTCGGCGCGCTCTCCGTCGAACATTACTCCATACCGCTGCTCCCGCACCCGCCTGTCCCACACCGCAGCGATGCCTCCGAGCACAAAAACGAGCGGGACGATGCGCCGCGAGACCCGCACCGCCCACTCCAGCGCGCGCGAGAGCCGCATGGCGCGCATGATGGACGCGGACTCCACTCCCACCGTGCAGAAATTCAATGCATAGTTGCTCCCGCAGTATATGATGTCCGTTTTTACGGTGCCAGCCGTGGCCTGCTTTGAAATGTC
The DNA here is from genome assembly GCA_031282225.1 of Oscillospiraceae bacterium. GTDB lineage: Bacteria > Bacillota > Clostridia > Oscillospirales > Oscillospiraceae > JAISBX01. Next base: position 9,940 of record JAITEC010000122.1, read on the forward strand.
CC
>JAITEC010000186.1 GCA_031282225.1 Oscillospiraceae bacterium
CGCCGCCTCGGCAAGTTCCACCGCACGGCGCACCGCACGGCGCTCCGTCTTGGCGGCGTCGAGGAATAGCTTGTACTCCTCCGCGTAAGCAAACGCGCGCGCCGTGTCCTCTTGCCCGACCACGTCATACGCGTTCTTTTTCTTGAAAAACAGTTCGTCCCTCTCAGCCATTTCCCGCTTGCACCTCACTATTATATTTACTTATAAGTTCCCCAAAAAAAACGGCGCACTTCCGCTCGAACTCCTCGGCGCCGGCGCAGTCGTTTACGAGGATACGGTCGCAATTGCGCTGGAAAAAAGTGTCCGTGCGCTGCGCCGCCATGCGCGCCAGAGCGCGCTCGGGGTCTATGCCGTCCCTTGCCATGATGCGCTCCATCCGGAGCGGCGCGGGCGCCGTTACGCCCACAATGATGTCGCACAGCTCGTGCAGGCCGCCATCTATGAGATCGATGGCATCAATGGCCGCGAGCCGCCCGCCGCCGGCGCGCAGGCGTTCCAGCCGGTTTGCGACCTCCGCGTCGACGTATTTGTGAGTTATGGCGTTGAGGTCCCCGAGCACCGCAGGGTCGCCGAAAACCGCGCCCGCGAGCGCGCGCCTGTCTATCCCGTCATTGCCCAGAGCTTCCGGGAAGCGCACCAATATCTCGCGCTCCATGTCCGCGCTGTCCCGCAGCAGGGCGCGGTACACATCGTCGCAGTCTATGGTATGCGCGCCCATCTTCTCCAGCGCCCTAAGGGCCGAGGTCTTGCCCGCTCCCGTTCCGCCCGTTATGCCTATAGTCATATGGCCCTCCATATGGCCTCCTCCGGTATCGCCCCGGCGCGCAGGATCCGTATGCCATCGCGCGTCACGGATACAACGGTGGACTCCACGCCTATGCGGCACTTGCCGCCGTCTATCACGCACTCTATCGCGCCGCCGAAATACCCTAGCGCCATATCCGCGTCAACGGCGCTAGGGGCGCCGGAGGGGTTGCAGGACGGCGCCGCGAGCGGCCTGCCGGACATGTATGCGAGCCGCAGCGCCAGAGTGTTGCCCGGGCAGCGCACGCCTATCGTATCTCCGCCTGCCGCCAGGCGGTCAGATGTGCCGGGACGCCTGTCTATGACCAGGGTCACAGGCCCCGGCCAAAACGCCTCGGCGAGCTTGCGCGCGGCGGGCGTCATATATCCGCAGGAGCGCTCCGCCTGCAAAGCGCCGCTGACGAGCAGGCTTATGGGCTTGCCCTCCGGCCTGCCCTTCGTCTCGAACAGCCTGTCTACCGCGCTTTCGTTGGATCCGTCACAGCACAACCCGTATACCGTCTCCGTAGGCACCGCCACGAGGCCGCCGCGCCTTATTGTCTCGGCCGCCCGCGACAGGTTGCCCCCCGGCCCGATGACAAGCGTGTTCATTATATCAGTCCACCTGCGAGTACTTCAGTTTTTCGGCCTGGTCGGCCATGACGAGGGCGTCTATGATCTCGTCGAGGTCCCCGTTGAGCACCTGCTCGAGTTTATACAGTGTCAGGCCTATGCGGTGGTCGGTCACGCGCCCTTGCGAGTAGTTGTACGTGCGAATGCGCTCGGAGCGGTCGCCCGTGCCGACCTGGCTTCGGCGGCGGGCGTCGTATACAGCCTGCTGCCTGACGCGCTCAGCGTCAAGCAGCCGCGATACGAGTATTTTCATCGCCCGCTCGCGGTTCTTGTGCTGGCTGCGCTCGTCTTGGCACTCGACAACCGTGCCCGTGGGCAAGTGCGTTATCCTGATGGCCGACTCCGTCTTGTTTACGTGCTGCCCGCCCGCCCCGCTGCTGCGAAACGTGTCTATCTGGAGATGCGCCGGATTTATCTCGAAGTCCACTTCCTCCATCTCCGGCAGCACGGCAACCGTGACGGTGCTCGTGTGTATGCGCCCGGAAGACTCCGTGTCCGGCACGCGCTGGACGCGGTGCACGCCGCTTTCAAACTTGAACCGCGAATACGCGCCGTCGCCCTCCACGATGAAACTGATCTCTTTTACGCCGCCGAGCTCCGTCGCGTACATATAAGCTACATCTACGTTCCAGCGCCGCGACTCCGCGTACATCGAGTACATGCGGTAAAGGCTGTGCGCGAACAGCGCCGCCTCCTCGCCTCCCGCGCCGCCGCGTATCTCTATTATGACGTTTTTCGTGTCGTTGGGGTCGCGCGGCAGCAAGAGCAGCCTCAGGGCGTCCTCCGCCGCCGCGATCGCCGCGCGCGCGGCCTCGTACTCCTCCTGAGCCATCTCGCGCAATTCGGGGTCGGACATGAGTTCCAGCGCGCCGGAAGCGTCGGCGCGCAGCTTTACGAGCTTGCGGTACGCCTCCGCCACGGGCGCTATCTCCTTTTGCTCGCGCGCCGTGCGCGCGTACAGCGCCGGATCCCCGTACACCTCCGGATCCTGCAATCGCCTGCCTAGCTCCTCGTATTTTTCCTCGATCTCCGCCAGCTTCTCAAGCATTTGGCCAACCTCACCGTTTATAGCGTTTCGTTCATGCTCCCCGTGCGGTACCCCAGCAGGTCGAGCGAGACATATGTAAATCCAATTTCCCGGAGCTTTTCATGCACGGCTGTCCGCAATGGCCGGTCCATCAGTATTAATGTGCCGGGCTCGTCGGTCTCTATGCGCGCCACGTCGCCGTGGCGCCTGACGCGCACTTGGCGCAGGCCGATGTCCAGCAGGTACTGCTCCGCCCTGTCGATCATGCCCAGTTTTTCGCGCGTTATCTTCTCGCCGTAGGGAAAACGCGAGGCAAGGCAGGCGAACGACTGCTTGTCCCATGTGGCCAGCCCGAGCTCCCGCGAGATCGCGCGGATATCGTCCTTCGACATGCCCGCTTCGCGCAGCGGACTGACAACGCCCAACTCGGCGGCCGCTTGGAGCCCGGGGCGCCAGTCGCCCTCGTCGTCGGTATTCGTTCCGTCGGCGACGTTTTGTATGCCGCGCGCGCGCGCTTCATTCCATATCTTACCAAATAGCTCGTTCTTGCAAAGGTAGCACCGGTTCCTCGGGTTTTCGGCAAAGCCCTCTATATCGAGCTCTTCGGAGTCGCATATGATATGCTCTATGCCCTCGGACGAGCAAAACGCCGCCGCCTCGCCCAGTTCCCGCGCGGGGAACGAACATGAGCGCGCCGTCACCGCGATCGCCCTTTCGCGCAGCTCTTCGTGCGCCGCTTTCAAGAGGAGCGTTGAATCCACACCGCCGGAAAACGCCACCGCGACGCT
>JAITEC010000016.1 GCA_031282225.1 Oscillospiraceae bacterium
AATACTCGCCCTTGATGACGGCGGGGTGAAACACGCCGATGATCACGAACGCCATTATGCCGATCACAAGCCCGGTGAGCGGGTTTTCTATGTTTATGAGCATTTGGCAGTCTCCAATCGTATGAGAATAAGTAAATTGCGCGATAATTCCTGCAAATGGGTTTGTCACTGTGGTATTTTATATTATTATACCGCATCCATGTGCTGTTATCAACAAAAAAGTGCCGTGCAAAAAGTGCTCAAGCGCGACGGGTGGCGGTTGAAATATCAAGCGGGATGTGTTATTTTTATGGGGACGCAGTGTGAGGGGCACATTTGGACTCCCCTGCGTGGAAACAGCGATTCTGGGAGGAATGGCATTGGCGAGGAAGAAACAGGAGGAAAAACAGCGCCCCAGCGGTGGGCGCGACGTAGTGGGGTTGCGCGCCGAGGTGATCGAGCAGCCTATCACGGACACGCTAGAGACCAACTTCATGCCGTACGCAATGAGCGTCATCGTGTCGCGCGCCATACCCGAGATAGACGGGTTCAAGCCTTCGCAGCGTAAGCTGCTGTACACGATGTACAAGATGGGGCTGCTCACGGGGGCGCGGACTAAATCTGCCAACATAGTTGGGCAGACCATGCGGCTCAACCCGCACGGCGACGCCGCCATTTATGACACAATGGTGCGGCTCTCAAAGGGATACGAGGCGCTGCTGACGCCGTTTGTAGACTCGAAAGGCAATTTCGGAAAGGTCTATTCGCGCGATATGGCATGTGCCGCGTCAAGGTACACAGAGGCCAAGCTCTCGCAGATATGCGGCGAGATATTCAAGGACATAGACAGGGACACAGTGGATTTCGCGGACAATTACGACAACAAGATGCGGGAACCAACGCTGCTGCCCACGTCGTTTCCCAATGTATTGGTGTCCGCCAACATAGGCATTGCAGTGGGGATGGCGAGCAGCGTGTGCGGATTCAACCTCGCTGAGACATGCAAGAGCGCCATAGAGCTGCTGCGCAACCCCGGACACGACATAACCACAACGCTTCTCGCCCCTGATTTTCCTACGGGCGGGGAACTCATGTACAACGCGGCGGAGATAAAGTCCATATACGAGACGGGCAGGGGCGGCGTGAAAGTGCGGGCGCGTTGGAGGTACGACAAGGGCGAGAACATCATAGAGATAACGGAAATACCGTATTCCACCACAGCGGAGGCAATAATCGAAAAGGTCACGGAACTTGTGAGGACAGGCCGCGTGCGCGAGATATCCGACATGCGCGACGAGACGGGCCTGTCCGGGCTAAAGCTGACTATCGACATAAAGCGCGGGGCAGACCCTGAAAAGCTTATGGCGAAACTGTTCCGCATGACACCGCTCATGGACAGCTTCTCGTGCAACTTCAACATCCTCGTCGCCGGCATGCCGCGCGTGATGGGCGTTAGGGAAGTGCTGTCGGAGTGGTCGGCGTGGCGCTCGGAGTGCGTCAAGCGGCGCACCGGCCACGAGCTGCGCAAAAAACAGGAGAAACTGCACCTGCTGCGGGGCCTGGGCAAGATACTGCTCGATATAGACAGGGCGATCGCGCTCATCCGCAACACGCAAGAGGAGTCCGAGGTGGTGCCGAACCTGATGATAGGCTTCGGCATCGACGAGGCGCAGGCCGAGTACGTGGCGGAAATCAAGCTGCGAAATATAAACAGGGAGTATATACTCAAGCGCACGGAGGAGACGGAGCGGCTCGAAGAGGAGATAGGCGACCTGCGCGAAGTGCTTGACAGTCCGGGCCGCGTGAGAGACATCATCATAGGAGAACTAGAGGAGGTCATAAAGAAATACGGTGTGGGAAGGCGCACAATCATCGTTTACGACGAGGTGGGCCGACTGCCCGAGGAAGACGACGGCGCGCCGGAATACCCGGTGAACCTGTTCCTCTCGCGCGAGGGGTACTTCAAGAAGATAACGCCGAATTCGCTGCGCATGAGCGGGGAACAGAAATACAAGGAGTCCGACGGCCCATTTTTGTCAATGGAGTCAAATAACAGCGGGGAACTGTTGGTGTTCTCCGACAGACAGCAGGTATACAAGGTGCGCATAGGCGATTTTGAGGACACAAAGGCCTCGGCGCTCGGGACATATCTGCCGTCGTTTCTCAACATGGACGAGGGAGAGGGCGTACTGTACGCGCTCGATCCGGGGGATTGGTCTGGCAGCGTGATGTTCTTCTTTGAAAACGGCAAGGCGGCGCGAGTGGAGCTGTCGGCCTATGCCACAAAGACCAACCGCAAGCGGCTGACCGGCGCGTACTCGGACAAGAGCCCCGTGGCGTCGGCGATCGCGCTTGCGGGCGACACAGAGGTGGCCGTGTACTCAAGCGACGGGCGAGCCGTTGTGTTTAGCACAGCGCTCGTAGCGCCGAAGGCGACGCGCGCGACGCAGGGCGTGGCCGTGATGGCGCTGCGCAGGAACCACAAGGTGGAGTCGGCCGCGCGCGCCGAGGATACGCCTATCAGGGACATAAAGCGCTACAGGGCGGGCGGTTTGCCCGCGTCCGGCGCACTGCTCCGCGAGGGCGACAGGGAGGAGCGGCAGATGGAAATCAATTTCGACTGAAATGCGCCGGAGGCGCCTTTCAGTGGCGGCGAAAGGGGACGGGGGAATCGGGAGGTGTTTGAGGTGTGGAAGGCCTGTCTTGCCCTATTTTTTGCGGCTGCCCTGTGCGGGGGATGCGCTTCTATTCTGGAGGGCGAGGAGACAATAGTGACGGAGCACACGGTGCTGACGCGGCCGGAGATAACGGCGCGCAGCGTGGAGGCGAGCGACTTTGAAGAGCTCAGAGCCGCTGTGCTGGGGTTTGTCTCGTCCCACGACGACATGGGCGCCATAAGCGTATACGGGTACGACGGCGACATTGACGAAGACCTCGCGCGCGCGTGCCGGGAGGTGTCGGAGGACACTCCGATAGGCGCGTTTGCCGTATCGGACATGGCCTGGAGCGTCTCGAAAATCGTGTCGTATTACGAAGTGGAGATCAATATTGCCTACAGGCGGACGCGCAGCCAGCTCGACGGCATGGTCATGGCGTCGTCGCAGCGGTTCCTGCGCTCGGAATTGCTGAACATCATGAGCCGATACAGCGAGACGGCAGTCATCTATACGCGGTTGGGAGATATAACCGAGGACGACATACGGGGGTATATAGAGGAGATATACTACGAAAACCCGCTGGAGATCATCATGCTGCCCGTTGTCGGTGTTGAGATATTCCCGGAGAGCGGGAACGAGCGGATAGTGGAGATAACGCTGGGACAGCGAAATCCTCCGGGCATCTCGCTGACATATACGGCGGGGCTCGTGCGGGCGGCGCGGAATATAGCGGAGGCCGCGAGCGGGGAGAGCGACGGCGAGATATTGCTCGACCTGCTAGAGAGGCTGACGGACGCGTCCGAGTACGACGCCGACGCCGCCAGGATAGGGCAGTATAGCACGCAGAATTTCAATGCCACGGCGTACGGCGCGCTCGTGTACGGAGCCGCGATAGGGGAGGGGTACGCAATGGCGTACAAAGCGCTGTGCGACGAACTCGGGCTGGAGTGCACCGTGGCGCTAGGCGAGAGGGGCTCATATATGCACGCGTGGAACATAGTGCGCGTGAATGACGACTACTACCACATCGACGCGTCCATGTGCGACGTAAACGGCGCGGGCACCGCGTTCCTCAGGAACGACGCCGAGATGGCGCAGGACGGGTACATATGGGCCGCCGGCAGGTATCCGGCCTGTTCCGGGCCGCTAAAATACGCGGACTTTGCAAGCGCGGAAGACGGTGAACCCGAGAGCGAGGCGGAGGCGGAGGCCGGCGGCGAGCCTGTGGGCGAGGGGGAGGCGGGCGGCGAGCCTGTGGGCGAGGGAGCTCAAGAGGTCACTCCTCCATCATTGCCTTGAGTTTTTTCATGGCGCGCCGTTCCATACGCGATACTTGGACCTGCGTCGTCTTCAGCACGCGCGCCGCGTCGGACTGAGTCATGCCGTGGTAATAGCGCAGCGCTATTACCTGGCGTTCGCGCACGGGAAGCGACGTCAGGGCGTCGCGCAGCGCCAAGCGCTCGATTACGCTGTCCTCCGCCCAACCGCCGCAGAGGTTTGCCGCTGACAGTTCTGCCGCGCCGTTCCCGTCGGACAGGGAAGAGGGCGCCTCCGTGGCGGCTTGCGCGGAGGCGATTTCCTCGGCGGGGAGACGCAGCGCCTCGGAGAGCTCGGATACCGTGGGTTCCCTCCCGAGACGCTGTTCCAGTTCGCCGCGGGCGCGGCGTATGGCGCCTGCGCGCTCTTTTACGGTGCGGCTGACCTTTACGCTGCCGTCGTCACGGAGGAAACGGCGTATCTCGCCCGCTATTTTCGGCACGGCGTATGTGGAGAATTGTGTTCCGTATTCCGGGTCGTAGCCGTCTATGGCCTTGAGGAAGCCGACGCAACCGAGCTGATAGAGGTCGTCGGGGTCTACGCCGCGCCCAAAAAAACGGCGCGCGACGCTCCACACGAGGCCGGAATTTGATTCGAGCATCTCGCCTGAGGCGTCGCGGTCGCCGTTTTGAGCCGCGATTATCCGGGTGAGGACGGACTCGTCCACTGCTACCGCGCGTCGGCGCGCGAGGCTATGCGGCGCGTCATTGTGACTGTTGTGCCCCTTCCGGGCTTTGAGCGGACGCGCAGCTTGTCCATGAAGCTCTCCATTATGGAAAACCCCATCCCGCTGCGCTCGTCGCCGCCTGTAGTGAACATGGGGGCACGCGCGGCGCCGATATCCTCTATGCCGCGCCCCCAGTCGCGCACCGCTATCTCCAGGGAACTGTCGCCAAACAGCCTCGCCTTGACGGATATGCGCCCTAGCGAATCCGGGTACGCGTGCACTATGCAGTTAGTGACCGCTTCGCTGACGGCTGTCTTAATGTCGCCCAGCTCGTCGAGCGTTGGGTCGAGCTGCGCCGCGAAACAGGCCACTGCCGTGCGCGCGAACGACTCGTTGCGCGACCTGCTCAAAAACTCGATCTTCACGGAGTTTATCTCGTCCACTATGTAATTACGCCTCCTTTGCCGCCGGCGCGGCGATTGGCACTATCCTGTCGACGCCTGCGGCGCGAAGGACGCGCATTGGCTGTTTGCGTATGTTTTCCACGCCGAGCGTGCCGTCGAGCTCGCCCATGCGCTTGCGCGTTTTTATAAGTACGGCTATGCCAGAGGAGTCCATGAATGTCACCCCGCTAAAGTCCATGACGCAGCGCCTGGGCAGAAAAGCGTCGATGTATTCCTCTATCGTGGCGACGGCTTTTTTGGCGGCGTGATGGTCAAGCTCTCCGTCAAAGCGCAGTCTAAGCGTGCCGCCTACAAACTCGGTCTCAAGATTCAAGCACAATACCTCCTGTTCCCGGATGAATTGACCGGGAACAGGAGGTATATTATAGCATTTCCCGCGCGGATGCCGTCGAAAACGGGAGGGCAAGAACACGTAAAGTGGTTTAACTGATGTTAACTACCACGGCACTCGATGCAGACGAAACGCCCGAAACCGGCTTGTACCTCACCTCTACTTGAGTATGCCCGGCACTTATTAGCGAGGTCACCGTTATGGTCGTGGCGGATGATGCAATAGTGCTCCAAGAAGAAGCGCCGGTTGCTCTATACTGCATACTGGAGTTTACGCCTGTTATCTTTTTGTTGGAAGAATCATACGACAGCCCGACCGGCTGCGCCACACGGGCATAGAGTATTATTTCCTTGACGTTAGAGGCAGGGGCGGTAGCCGTTGCCTGTTTGCGAATGGACAGCACCGTTGTCCCTCCGCTCGCTATTGAATCAATCAGCGCGGCGCAGTCGTATGTCGTGCTTGTGAATGTGGCATATGCGCTGCCGTTAACGCTCATTTCCATTGCGGTCGATACGCTGGATACGACTTCTGTGGTGATGTTAAGCGAGGGCGAAGGGGCGCTGCCCCTGGCGCTGAGCGTTATGCTTTTGTTTGCGGATGCAGGACTCGTATTCGCCACGCCTGAGTATCGCACATAATATGTCACGCTTGTGGCTGGAATGTCTAACGCGATCAGGCCGTTGGAACAGGCTGTCCACTGAGTGTCCGTGGATTTCTTGTACTCCATTGAGCTGTCAACGCTGCTCAGCACCGCCTGATCCGGGTAATTAACGGCATTGTACACAAGTGCCGGCGCGGTTGGCGCAGCGCCTCTTTTGCTGATGCTAAATGTCGCGGAGGCTGTAGCCGGAGCCGTCGATGTAGCCGCTTTTCGCACATAGAGCGTTATGGCTTTAGATGTGGAAATAGCCGATGAAATATCACTTGAACCGTGTGCTGCTATTGCGGATGTCCACGATTTTCCGTCAGTTCCATATTGGTAATTTATGCCGTTTGTGCATCCGCTGACTGTTTCCGACACCAGATCAAGCGCCAATGTCGGCGCAGTAGGCAGTGTGTCAAGCGTTACAGTCACTGGGCTGGAAGCGGACGAGACGCCGCTGACCGGTTTGTAGCGGATGTCGATTAAAACTGCGGCAGTTTCGCTCAGCAGGGATTCGACGTTTAATGTCGCAGCAGTTATATTTGCCCAACTTGATGCGCCCTGTTCTTTATACTGCATTGTATTCGCGGTGCCGCTGACTATGCAGGTGATGGGACTGTACGTTAGCCCCGTCGGTGCCGACAGCCTGGGATACAGCAAAATCTCCGTCGTCGCGGAGGCAGGCGCCAATGCTGTTGCGAACTTGCGTACTGAGAACACAGTTGCGCCTGTTGACGCAGCGTCAATCAATCCCGACACATCGTATGCCGAGGACGCGGCAGTTACAGTTGTGAAATTTGTGCCGTTTGAGCTGATTTCCATGGCGGTGGT
>JAITEC010000067.1 GCA_031282225.1 Oscillospiraceae bacterium
GGAGCTCCCGCTGGGTGACGTTGCCGTGGATATCGCGCCGTCAGGCGGCAGGACTGTCAGGGAGACCGCCACGGACGCAGACGGCATATACTCAGCGCTGCTGCGTGAAGGTGAATACACGCAGACGCTTGAGGCGGCGGGATATATCAGCGCGCAGCGGGAAGCCACGGTGTACCGCAACGAGGTCACGTATATGCCGGCGCTCGTCATGGTGCCCGACTCCGGAGGCGAAGGATACATCTCCGGGAGGATCGTCGACGCCCTCACGGGACGCGGCGTCCCTTACGCGGACATCACGCTATACAACGCGGAGCGGGGCAGTTCGGACACGTTCACCGCCGACTACCAAGGCGACTTTGAGGCCGCGCTGCCCGCCGGGTACTATAGCGCGCAGGTGAGGGCCGACGGCTATACGGACACGGAGGGCGTGATATCGTCGTTCGGGAGCCAGAGCCTGTATAACCAGAACCTCACGCTGACACCGTACCTGAGCGAGGGTGAGGTGAGGGCGGTGCTCACCTGGGGGCAGTATCCGCAGGATCTGGACTCCCACCTCATGGGCCCGAGGGCAAACGGGAGCCGTTTCCACATATATTTTGAGAATAAGACAGAGACGGAAAACGGCACGCGAATGGCCGACCTCGACCTCGACGACACGGACAGCTACGGGCCGGAGACTACCTCGATATATGTGGCGACGCCGGGCGTGTACTCGTTTGTCGTGCACGACTACACAAACGGCGGCGCCGAGTACTCAACTGCGCTGGCCAATTCCGGCGCTATGGTGCGCGTGTACATAGGCGGCTCGCAGATAAGGGAGTTTTCCGTGCCCCCGTACATCGTAGGCGACACATGGTATGTATTCGACCTGGTCGACGGCAGCTGCGCATGCCCGATTCGGATACATATCCCGTCTCGGAGTGGTGAAAGGTATGCCGTGCAAGTTCGCGCGCGCGGTGTCGGCGGCTTTTGCCGCGGCGGTGATATTGGCGCTTGCCCCCGCCGCCGCGGCCGACGAGTATATATACGGGGATGCCGACCCCGCGCTGCCGTTTGAGGTCTCATATTCCGAGCTGCGAGCCGCGAACACGCCGGAGAAAGCCAGGCGCGTGTTCAGGCGGGCGCTCGGGGAGCTCACGGACGCCGACGTGTACGATCAATTCGTCGTAGACGGGCTCATGTCGCTCGCCGAGGAGTGCATAAGGTTCACGGATTCCGGCAAGCCGGGGGACGTGGCGCTCGACATGATGGACTCCGCGTCCCAACGCGGAGTGCGGTTCCGGAGGGAGCCGCGCATCGGCGTGACGTACAGTTCCGACGACGAGGCGCGCTTCAAGGTGGAGTCGGTGGGCGATCTCGGCGGCGATATTGACTTTGTGTACCTAGATGCCCCGTTCGGCGCGCTTCGGCTGGACGCGCGCGGCTCCGGTACCGTGGGTCCGGCGTCGCTGCGGCGGCTCGGCGCCGATGCGGACGGGCCGCCCACGGCGCTCTCGTCGGCTGCGGCCGGCTGGAGCATATGGGCGTCGCTCGCCGTTATGGCGGTGAGCATATGCGTGGAACCGCTGCGCCGCCGCGCCGCCATGCGGTGGGCAGTTTTGGCGGCGTGCCTTATGCTGTTCTCGGTAAACGCGCTTACGGCGCGGCGCGCCGCCGCGACGGACGAACCGGAGGAGGACGGGATAGAGGTGGAGTTCCAGGGCGACGCCGCCGCGATACTGTCGTTCCCTATAGAAGACGACCGGGACCGAGACCTCGCCGTATTCAACGAGGACGGAGAGCCCGTGCCGTGTAAGTACAATCCCGTTACCGGCATGGTAGACGCGCGCGTGACGGCGGATGGGAAGTACTATGTAGCCCTGAGTGCCGTGTACTTCACGGATATAGACGGCAAGAGCGCTGAGATGCGCTCCGCCATACGGGCGCTCACATCGCGCGGACTGATGGCGGGCGCCGACGAGAGGAAGTTCCTGCCGGACCGCGAGATAACGCGCGCGGAATTCCTGTCGGTCGTGCTGCGCGTGATGGATCTGCTCGACGAGGACGCCCAGTGCAGCTTGCCCGACGTGCTCAGGAGCGACTGGTTTTACAGCGTGGCCGCGTCGGCCGAAAAGGAACGGCTGATATCCGGGTATGAGGACAACACGTTTCGCGGCAACGAGCCCATATTGAAGGTGCAGATGGCCTCCATTGCCGGCAACGCGCTGATGCGCATGATGGACTATGAGCGGCCGGACGACGCCGACGAGATATTGCGCGTGTACACGGACAGCGACGACATCCCCACGTGGGCGCGCGACAGCGTGGCGCTCGCCGCGTTCACGGGCGTTGTGCCCACGCGGGCTGACGGAAGCTTCGGCGGCGGGGACGTGATGACGCGCGGCGACGCCTCCGTGATGCTGTATCGGCTATTTGTGAAAATATGGTAATGTCATCAATTGGTATGAGGAGCGAGCACTGATGCCCGACGCCAGGTATTGTCGATCGTGCGGCGCCGTATTGGATACCGGCGCGAAATTCTGCATTGACTGCGGCGCTGCGGCGGCGCAAATACGGCTGCCGCAGCAGCCGTTGCCACGCCCGCAGCGGCAGCAGCAGGGGCAAGCGCAGCCGCAGCGGCGCGGGGAGGGGCTGCCTGTCATTTCGGCGCCGGGGTACCGGATAGAGGCGGAGCTGGGAGCGGGCGGCGGGGGCGTAGCCTATAAGGCCTGGCACGAGAGGCTCCGAAAATATGTTGTACTTAAACGCATAAAGGACGACTCCGCGATCATCCGCGCGGGCAGGTCGCGCGGCGAGGCGGATATCCTGAAAAACCTGAAACACGCGCATTTGCCGCAGCTTTACGACTTTCTGGAGGACGCGGGCGGCGTATATACGGTGATGGAGTTCATACCCGGCCGCAGTTTTTCAGAGACGCTCAAGGCGGGCGCGCGTTACTCTCAGCCGGACGCCGTGCGCTGGGCGGAGCAGCTGTCCGGCGCCTTGGAGTACCTGCACGGCCAAGATCCGCCCGTGCTGCACAGCGACATAAAGCCTGGCAACATCATGCTCACGCCGCAGGGCGACACATGCCTCATCGACTTTAATATCTCGCTCGTGCTCACGGGGGACAGCGCGCAGGCAGCAGGGCTCAGCCGCGGTTACGCGTCCCCGGAACAGTACGGCCCCCCTCCTCTGGCGCCAGGGCGCGCGCCGGGCGGCACATACACGCGCCGGCGCGCGGCGCGACTGGACGCCCGCAGCGACATATACAGCTTGGGCGCCACGCTGTACCATATCGTGTCGGGGAGGTGCCCTGAGGCGGCCAACGAGGATGTGACGCCGCTGCGTGAACTCGGTCTCCCGCTCAGCGACGCGTTTATTGACATAATAGAGCGCTGCATGGAGCGCGACCCCGCCGCTAGGTTCCAGACAGCGGAAGAACTGCACAGCGCCGTGGCCAATATCCACAAGCTGGACAGGCGCTATAGGGCTCACAGGGTGAAGTCGGCGGCCGCGGCCGTATCGCTGACGGTTCTTTTGGCGGGATTCGTGGCGCTTTCGGCGCTCGGCGCCCGGCGCATGGCCTCGGAGAAAATTGAGCGCTACAACAAGCTGGTGCTCGATATAGACGGCGACAGGGGGGACGGGGCGTATGAGAGCGCCGTCATGCTGGCACCTGAGAGGCCCGGCGCATACGCCAGGCAGGCCGCGAAGCTATGCCGGCCGGGGAGCTACGAGGAGTGCGTGGAGTTCGTAGACGAGATTATGGCGTCGCTGTCCGCGTATCCGCACGGAGAGGAGGATCGACGGGCGATAGGCGATATATATGCTGCGCAGGCTAACGCGTATTTCGAGCTGGAGGAGTACAAAAGCGCGCTCTCCCCGTATGAGGCGGCGGCTGACAACAATCCGGATAACCCCGAGATATACCGCGACTGGGCCATCGCGCTCGCGCGCAGCGGCAGTGTGGACAAGGCGGAGAGG
>JAITEC010000131.1 GCA_031282225.1 Oscillospiraceae bacterium
AATTGAAGACGCCGAGCGGCTCATTGAGACGACTATAGAGACGTACGGGCGCATAGACATACTGTGCAACGTGGCCGGCGGTTTTGGTTTTTCGGTAATAGAGGACATCACGGACGAACTGTGGGACAGGGTGAACGACACGAAGCCTCGCGGGTACTTCCACACCATGAAGTACGCTATCGCGCATATGAAGCGCCAGAAATCGGGGCGCATACTCAACTGTGCCTCCCCGGCGTTTCTCGGCGATGTGCTGAAACACGCCGAGTACTGCGCCGCAAACGCGGGCGTCGTCGGGCTCACGCGCGGCGCCGCCATTGAGCTGCGCCCTCACGGCATCACGGTCAACTGCTTCGCGCCGTACGCGCTCACGCGGGCCTCGTATGAACTCGAAGCGGCGAAAGCTACATACGAAAAATCGATCCTCACGGAGGGCAAGACATTTATAGAGCTAGGCGCTACGCCGGGACCCGAGTATGTCGCCCCGTTCGTCATATACCTCGCTTCGGACAAATCGGAGAAGGTGACGGGCTCCACATTTATAGTGGGCGGCAATATGGTTGGGCTATACTCCATGCCGACGCCGGATAAAATGCTGTTCAAGCAGGCACCGGAGAAGTGGGACGTGGGCGAGCTGTTCGAGAGGGCCGAGGCGGAACTCTTCGTCGGCTACAAGAGCATTGCGGACTAAATAGATCCGCCTGTTTACAGATGCGCCTTGACAAGCGGGATGCGCGGCAGCGTTGCGGTTATGGGCTCACGGGCACCAGTTTCCCCAGCAGCACGTAGCGCGCGTCCTTGAAGTCATACGTGCATGTGGACAGGGTGACTATTCGGTCGCCCGCATCCAGCGGCACGTCGGCGGAGAAGGTCGAGCGCTCCCACGACCGGCTCAGCCACGCGAGGAAATCCTCGTCTGAGACGAAGTAGGTGCGCCACGCGTCGTCGTTTTCGCTCGCCACGTACCCGGCGAACAGCTGTATCTCATAGTTGCCGTCGGGAGTGAGCAGCCGAAACGCGGGATGCGCGTTGTAGAACGACTGGCTCTTGTACTGCGTAAGCGTCCAGAACATATTGCGGTTGCGCATATGATGCCCGTATATAATCGTGTTCCTGTCGGCGAAACCGGCGCTGTTCCTGTAGTCCAAAAACAGCGAACCCGCGCTGTTGCGAGTGCCGTTGAACATGTGCGTGAGATAATAGTCGTTGTCCTGGCCCTGTACCACCGGATGGTTGACATTTGTCCCGGGGCACAGCAGCCACGCGACGAAATCGGGGTTGACCGAGCGCAGGCCGTCGAAGTCCACTTGCGGCCAGTAGTCGGGCGCGGGTTCGTGCATATAGTCGGATCCGACGGGCTCGTCGGGCTCGTCGGACTCGTCCGCCTGCGCATAGCCGCCGGACGGGACGGGGGCATTGGGCGACGATCCGGTCGGCTGCGGCTCCGGCGGCGCTGCGGTCGGCTGCGGCGCCGTAGTTGCCGGCGGCTTTACGAAGGTCGCCCCGATGTCGGCGTAGGTGTCGTTGGCTCGCTTGTATTCAAGCTGGCCCTCAATGAGCTTGTAGCCGGAGAACAGCATAACGCCGGCGCTGAGGACGAACGCTGCTGACCACAGCTTTCCCCGCGCGGACTTTTGCCGCGACATGGCCGCCCTCTTCATTCTGTCCCGCATGAGGCGGCCTCCTGGCTCTTCATATTTTCTGAGAGCGCGGCGGATATTTCCGCGAAGTCGGACACGCCGAGGACTTCCCCTCGAATTAGCGGACTATAACCGAGCGCGCATATCGCCTGTGATATGGCGCTTTTTTCTATACGGTGCCCAAAGGAGGCACTCAGCGCGTTCACAAGGGTCTTGCGACGCTGCGCGAACGCCGCCCTCGACACGCGAAAGAACATCTTCTCGCCCTCCCTTGGGACCGCGCGCTCGCGGCGCGCGACGAGGCGCACGACGGACGACCATACGCTGGGGCGCGGTACGAACGCGTCCGGGGGCACGTCGAAGAGAACGGCGCATTCCGCGTGGTATTGGCAAAATATAGAAAAAGAACCGCAGTCGGGCGAACCCGGCGCCGCGCAGATGCGCGCCGCCACTTCGCGCTGCGCCATTACGGTGAGGGATTCAAACGCCTCGGAGCGCAGCAGCGCCGTGATTGCCGGCGTTGTTATGCCGTAGGGCAAATTCGCGCAGACGACGCGGCGCAACCCGCTGAATTTCTCCTCTACCAGCCCGCCAATGTCGATCTTCATGATATCGCCTTGCACGATCTCCGCGTTACCCGCACCGGCGAGTTTTGCTTCCAGCGCCGGTATGAGCCGGCCGTCGAGTTCTACGGCGACTACTCGCCCCGCTGCGGCGCAGAGTCCCGGAGTGAGCGCGCCAGTCCCGGGGCCTATTTCCAAAACTCCGAACGAGGCGTCGAGCCGGGCCTCGCGCACGATCCTATCCGCCACCGATGCGTCCGTCAGGAAGTTCTGCCCCAGCGATTTGGACGGCACAAAGCCAGGGAGCCGGGCGCGCGCGCTCACGGCGCCCCGCCCCGCCCGTCATATATGTCGGGCGCTATATCGCCGGCCGTGTCGGATATGATATACCTCGGGCGGCGCTTCGACTCCAGGTACGCCCTTCCCGCGTATTCGCCGGCGACGCCGACGGAGAGCGTTATGAATCCGCCGGCGCCCCACACCGAAGCGGCGAGCGCCAGCCACTCCTCGGACGAGCGCGCGAGCCCCGGTTTTGCGAGCCAGGCGATGAACAGGGCCGCCGCCAGGGCGAGCATCGCGGCGCCCGCGCACAAAACGAGCCGTATGGGCGCCAAAGACAGGGACAGCGCGCCGTCGGCCGCGAGTTTCAGCATTGCCCGCAGAGTGTACTTGCTCTCGCCCTCAACGCGCTCCGCACGGGCATATTCCACAGTGGATGTTTTAAATCCGAGCATGGGCGCCAGCCCGCGCAAGAACAGGTCTCGCTCGCCGTAGAGCGACAGGGCGTCCAGCGCCCTGTCGCTCATCAGGCGGTAGTCGGCGTGGTTGAACACTATCTCGCATCCCAAGAGCCTGAGCAGCTTATAGTATCCCTCCGCCGTGAAGCGCTTGAAAAACGTGTCGCTCTCCCGGCGCGCGCGCGTGCCGTAGACTATGTCGCACCCTTTGGCGCACGCGTCTATCATGGCGTCCACGGCGTCTATGTCGTCTTGCAGGTCGGCGTCGAGGGACACCGCCATGTTGGCGCGCCCCCTCGCCGCCATGAGCCCCGCGTACAGCGCGGCTTGGTGCCCCCTGTTGCGGCTGAGCGCCACGCCCGCGAATCTGGGGTCGCCCTCGCACAGCGACAATATCTTTGCCCATGTGCCGTCGCGCGAGCCGTCGTCCACGAACAGCACGCGGCTCGTAGGCGATGCCTTGCCCGCGCCGATGAGAGCCTTGAGTTTGCCCGCAATAACTGCGGAAGCCCTGGGGAGCGCCTCCTCCTCGTTATAGCACGGCACCACAAAGTACAAGGCGCGTCCGGCGCCGCCCAGCTCACCCGCCATTTTTATGAACATTCCCGCCGCTGCGCTCGGCCGTCTCCACGCGGGCCCGGAAAAACACCGCCCCGCCGGCGGCGTCCGCGCCCTCGAAATACATGGTGCCGGGGGCGTCCGGATGCGCGGCGCTGCGCAGCGAGATGGTGTCGCCGCCGCGCGCCTCGTTCCAGTAACCGACCTCAATGGTCCTCACCGTGCGCGACGTGTGCATGTCCATTGGGATGCAGTCCATGACATAGTCCACATAGCGCGCGTTGTTGACGTGCCCGTTTACGTCTATGTCGCTGTAGCCCACGGCGCGCTCGCGGATTGCGGCCAGCGCGACGGGCGCGCGCACGTGCCCGAGCTTGCAGTCTATAGCGCGCGGCATGTCGATATCCGGCACGTTGAACCCGAAGTCCGCCGCCGTTTTCATGGTATGCGTATCGACATCGAGCACGACCCACGATGTCACGGCGGCCGCCATTGCCTCGCCGGAGGCGGAGCGTATGACGAAGTCGCGCTCAAATGTGGCTCTGCTGTGCCTGCGGTTCCATGTCTCCACTACAATCTCGTCGCGCCACACGGGCGGGCGCGCGACGTCCACCCTGATGCGCGTGAGTATCCACGCCGCGTTGTGCCGACCGCGCATGACGTCGAACCCGAACCCGAGTTCAACAGACGCCGGCTCCGCGACTTCCTGAAACAGGCTGAACATGGAACACAGTTTCATCTCGCACATAAAGTCCGTCTCACCCATGCCCACTGTATGCCCGCATTTGTAACCGGCAATCTCCACAGCCTTTCAAAAGCCCCCTCATACGTTGTTTGTTTTTACAATTCTACTGTAGGCCCCCGCCGCTTGTCAAGGGGACGGGGCAATCTTAAGGAATCATTTCGTTTGTCACGACTGCGCCGTAACAAACGAGATACGAAGGCTTAGTTCTCGCGTTGTGACGCTCGCAGAGAGCATTTTCCGGGGACTGAATCCCCGGAAAATGCGAAAT
>JAITEC010000092.1 GCA_031282225.1 Oscillospiraceae bacterium
CCGCAGCGTTCTATGAAGTGCTGATATTCGGAGACGTGTCCGGGCTTCTTGCCCGTTTCGCGGATATGCCACGCGCTCACAAGGTCGGTTTGCGGCGTTATGAAGTCCTCGCACGCGGATAACGGTTGGTCGCCGTCCCACGTCGGCGTATACGTCGCGTGGGCGATGCCAAGACGACGCATAATCGCGCTGGCGATTACCTCGTTGAGCGGTTCTTGATAGTACGGACCGCTGCCGCCTTTTATCAACAAGCGCTTTCCATCCGCGACGACCCATTTCTTTTTCAGCCAACCGTCCGAGGTGTTGTCCGGCGACATCAAATCAAGCTCGCCGTCCGGAGCGCGTCCGAACAGCGCGTTGCCCACGTCCTCAGAAAATTCGTTCTCGAAGAAATTGACGTCCGTCCATTCGAGCCGCTTGTTCGACGGGCGCACCCAATACTGGTCAGAGAGCGACAGCCCGAAGCATTTCGTCAGCAGCAGGACCGGCGAGGACATTTGCAGAACCTCCAGCGCGTCGCGCAGCCCGCTCCGCGAGGCGGGAATGGCGCGCCCCGTCCACCAATCGTTTATGGCTCTCGTTTCGGGCTTGCCCTGCGGCGTGAGCCTGACGCCGAGCGGCAAATGCTCCGGACGCATAAGCTCTGTCGTTTTTAAGATAGTCCCGGTGTCCTCGAATATCTCCAGCACGGCGACGGCGACGTTCTTGTGCATCAATGTGTACTCCATAGCTGCCGCATTCCTTTCCGCTCCGCTGTAAGCGCGACGCTTAGTGATACCGTTATTTTATACCTATGTTTGCCCATAAGCAAGGATAACTTGCTCCTAATCACAACAGTTTCGTATGCATTGACACGCGCCGCCGCGCGTGATAAGATTGTCGGCGCTGTGAGGCGGCGGTTCGGCGTGTCGCCGCGGCGCGATTGGAGTGACATAGGTGAGGCTTTTCAACACGCTCTCGATGCAAAAAGAGGAATTTGTCCCGCTGGAACGGGGCAAAGTGAGGATGTACGCCTGCGGACCCACGGTCTACAATTACATCCATATTGGCAACGCGCGCCCCATCATAGTGTTCGACGCTCTGAGACGGTATTTCGAGTACGCGGGTCTGGACGTCTTGTTCGTGCAGAACTTCACCGATATAGACGACAAGATAATCGCGGCGGCAAACGGCGCCGGCGTCCCGTGCGGGCAGTACGCCGAGCGGTTCATCACCGAGTATTTTAAAGACGCGCGCGCGCTGGGCGTCCGCGACGCCACGATTCACCCCAGGGCCACGGAGAACATATCGGAGATAATCGACATAATAAGCGTCCTGGCCGCCAAGGGTTACGCGTATGAGTCCGGCGGCGACGTATATTTCCGCACGGACCGGTTTGACGACTACGGCAAACTCTCTCACCAGCCCCGCGACGCGCTGCTTGCCGGCGCCCGCGTCGAGACCGCGGAGGCCAAGGAAAACGCTATGGATTTCGCTCTCTGGAAGTCCGCGAAGCCCGGCGAACCCTCGTGGGAGTCCCCCTGGGGCGCCGGTCGTCCGGGCTGGCACATCGAGTGTTCCGCGATGACCAACAGATACCTCGGCGAGACGTTCGACATCCACTGCGGCGGACAGGATCTCATCTTCCCGCACCACGAAAACGAGATAGCGCAGTCGGAGTGTTACACCGGCAAGACGTTCGCGCGTTATTGGCTGCACAACGGTTTCATCAGCGTGAACAATAATAAGATGTCAAAATCGCTGGGCAATTTTTTCACCGTGCGCGAGGCGGCCGCGGAGTACGGCTACCCCAGCATCAGAATGTTCATGCTTATGAGCCATTACCGCAGTCCGCTCAATTATTCCGGCGATATCCTGCTCCAGGCAGGGAACGCCCTGGAGCGCCTTTCCACGGCGCGCGGGAACTACGCGTTTCTCACGGAAAACGGGGCCTCGGGCGGGCCGCGCGAGGCGGAACTGGCGTTTACGCGCTCATTCCCAGAGTACCGCGCGCGATTCAAAGCGGCGCTGGACGACGATTTCAACACAGCCGACGCCCTGGCCGTTCTGTTTGAGCTTGTGCGCGACGGCAACACCGCGGTGTCGGCGGGACGCTCGCCCACGAGAGCGTTCGCCTCGGCGCTCATCGGTTTTTTTGACGAGCTTGAGGGCATTTTTGGCGTCCTGCCCGCCGGCGCTCACGATTCCGGGTCGAGTCCGGACGCGAGTGGCGTGTCGGACGGCGAGATAGCGGATCTTATAGAGGCCAGGCGTCGGGCGCGTGAAGCGCGCGACTGGGCCGAAGCCGACAGGATACGCGACGGCCTGCGGGACATGGGCGTCGCGCTGGAGGACACGCCGCACGGCGTAAAATGGAAGCGTGTGTGAGACTGATATGGACTACAGCTTTGCGTTCGGCGGCGCGCAGCCGCCCGACGAATGCGCCGCGGCGGAAGCGCGGGCGCGCTGGGACAGCGTAGCCAAGCCTCTCGGGAGTCTCGGGCTTCTCGAGGACGCGGTGGTGAAGATAGCCGCGCTCACGGGAAGCTCCGACGTGAGGATCGATAACAGAGCGCTTTTTGTGCTGTGCGCCGACAACGGCGTGGTGAGCGAGGGCGTCTCGCAGTCCGGCAGCGAGGTGACGATGATAGTCGCCGAAAATCTCACCAGGGGCGACACCGCCGTGTGCCGCATGGCGGCGGTCGCGCGCGCGGACGTTATCCCCGTGGACATGGGCATGGCCTCCCGTCCGTCCTTCGGAGGCCTCGTGGACCGCCGGGTTGGGGACGGGACGCAAAACATCGCCCTGGGTCCCGCCATGACGCGCGATCAGGCTTGCGAGGCCATCGTACACGGCGTCGAACTGGCGCGCCGGGCGCGCGGCTCGGGGCGCCGCCTGCTCGCCACGGGCGAGATGGGCATAGGCAACACCACCACATCCAGCGCCGTCGCCGCCGTGCTCATGGGACTGCCCGCGGAGAGCGTCACCGGGCGCGGCTCAGGTCTCGGCGACGGCGCGCTGTACCGCAAAATCGCCGTCATAAAGCGCGCCATAGCTCTCAATCGCCCGGATCCGGACGACGCGCTCGACGTGCTGGCTAAACTCGGAGGGTTCGACATCGCCGGTATGGCCGGCCTCTTCCTGGGCGGAGCAATATACAAGATACCCGTGCTCATAGACGGTTTCATCAGTTCATGCGCCGCCCTCGCCGCGTCACGGCTGATGCCGTCGTCAACATGCGCCATGCTTTCAAGCCACGTATCCGGCGAGCCGGCCGGCGGCGCCGTGCTGAAGGCGCTGGGTCTCAGGCCGCTCATAAACGCCGGTATGCGCCTGGGCGAGGGCACGGGCGCAATAGCCGCCATACCGCTTTTGGACATGGCGCTCGCGGTATACCACGGTTCCTCGTCGTTTTCCGATATCGGCATGGATGCCTACAGGCCCCCGGAGTCCTGACATGTTTCTGCGTGTGCTCAGGTCGGTCTCGCTGGCTTTCGGCATGTTCTCCAAACTGCCCGCGCCGAAGACTGCCTGGACGCGGGACAACATGCGGTATATGATGTGCTGTTTCCCGCTTGTCGGCGCGGTCATCGGGCTGTTTACATACGCGTGGATATCACTGTGCGCGGCACTGGGGTTCGCGGCGACGCTCCGCGCCGCCGGACTCACCGCGCTGCCGGTGCTCGTGACGGGCGGGATTCATCTCGACGGCCTGTGCGACGTCGCCGACGCCCTGGCCAGTAATGCCGGCCCCGAAAAGCGGCGCGCGATCCTCAAGGATCCGCGCGCCGGCGCGTTCGCCGTCGTCTGGTGCTGCGTGTACATCGTCACGTATTTCGCGCTGTGCTGCGAGTTGAGGCTCGACTCCGCCGGCGTTTTGTGCCTGTGCGCCGTCTTCGCGCTCAGCCGGGCGCTGTCCGGCCTGTGCGTCGTCGTCCTCCCCGGCGCTCCGGAGGGCGGGCTCGCGGCGTCGTTCGCCTCGGCGGCGCGTCCGCGCTCTTCGGCCGCCGTCTTGACCGCCGAGGCCGGAATCTGCGCCGCCGTAATGATCGCGGCGTCCCCGGCTCGCGCCGGCGCCGCGCTCCTGTGCGCCGGGCTGTGCGTACTGCTTCTCAATCGCGTGGCGCGCCGTAAATTCGGCGCCATGAGCGGCGATCTGGCCGGCTGGTTCCTTCAGCTGTGCGAACTGGCCGCTCTGGCCGCTCTTACATTGGTGAGCGGATAGCGCGGGGGCGTTTAATAATTCACGATGAGGTGTTGTTTTGTCGTCAAACGGTTTAATACATGTGTACTTCGGCATGGGCAAGGGTAAAACCTCCGCCGCCCTCGGCCTGGC
>JAITEC010000103.1 GCA_031282225.1 Oscillospiraceae bacterium
TACGCCGTGGAGCGCGGGCTGTTCACGGGCGTGAGCGAGACGAAATTCGACCCGGACGGCACGATGACGCGCGCGATGTTCGTCACGGTGCTCGGGCGCGCTGCCGGCGTTGACGCCGCAGCGTACGCGGGAAGCGTGTTTGACGACGTACCCGGTGGCCAGTGGTATTCCGCCTATGTCAAGTGGGCGTCGGAGAATGGCATCGTTACCGGCGTCGGCGGGAACAAATTCGCGCCGAACACGAGCATAACGCGCGAGGAAATGGCGGTCATCCTGTACCGCTACGCGCAGTTTGCGTCCGTGACGCTGAAATCGGACGCTGTCCCGCCGTTTGCGGACGCGGGAGAGATCAGCTCTTGGGCGACGGACGCCGTAGACGCAATGGCGCGCGCCGGGACAATAAACGGCGTGGGCGAGGAGCGCTTCGCCCCGAAGAATACGGCGACGCGCGCGGAGGTCGCAACACTGCTCTCGCGGTTCGTACAGGAATACGCGTCGTAACGCGTCCGCTCGCAAGCGGAAACTGTAGGGGACGGGCTCGCCCGTCCCGCGTCCCGGACGAACATAACGCCAACGCGCAACAGAAACACAACACAGGGGCGGCTCGATTGAGCCGCCCCTGTGTGCGCGTAAAAAAGCCCCCTTCCGTGAAGGGGGTGTCCGTCGCAGACGGACGGGGGTTGCGCCTACTTGTCTCGGTAGTGCGAGCCGCACTGGACGATTTTCATGGTATCGCCCTCAATTCGATAGACAAGACGATTACAGTCGTCAATTTGCCGGCTCCAATAGGCAGCCATGTTCCCGCTTAACCGCTCCGGTTTCCCGAGGCCATTATGGCCGTTTCTATCTATGTCTTTGAGCAGTTTTAATATGCGCCTCAATGTTTTACGATCCTGCTCAGTCCAATACTCAAAATCCGCCCAAGCCTCGTCTGACCACGACTTAATCATCGCAGTTCACGTCATGTATCGTTCCGCCGGTGGCTTCCATTTGTGCAATCGACCTTCTCAGCCGCTCCATGTTCGCTTCCGAATAGAACGGGTCGGGATCCGCCGCTATCTCGAACGGGATCCGCCGCTCGCGGCTGACCTTTGTCGCGTAAATTATAAAAGCGGTGGTCATGCTCATACCCATTTCCTTGCAAGCCCTCTCCATGCCCTTTTTCAAATCCTCGTCCATGCGGAAGTTGACCATGGCCTGCGCCATAAAAAACGCCCCCTTGCAATTTTATTGTGACGTAATTTCCCGCACTGCGCAATAACGCGGAATTACAGTTACAGTATATCGCATATATAAAGCAACTGTCAACATATTGCTTCACAAAAGCAAAAACAGATCGGCCCGTTTTTTAAAGAATCATTTCGTTTGTCACGTCTGCGCCGTAACAAACGAGATACGAAGGATTAGCTCTCGCCGTGCGCGGCTCGCAACGAAAGTGCAGAAACGGCCGCAAACGAATTTATTCTTAGTTTTTTTATCTTTACATCGCCTTTTTATGTGTGATATACTTTTTTACGGGGCGCTTGTATGGAGCGCCGCGCGAAAATATGACTGGGAGGGCACAAAATGTCAGACTTAACTCTTACCATCAGCCGCGAATACGGCAGCGGCGGCAGGCAAATTGGGGAGAAACTCGCGGAAGAGCTGGGATTCAGCTTCTATGACAAGTCGATCATAAAAATGGCGTCGGAGAGGAGCGGGCTGTCCCCCGACTACATCGAAAAGAGCGAAGAGTCCATACCGAACACATTCCTCTTCAACCTCAAGCACTCGGCATTTACCAATTTCGACTCCATATCGTTCTATGAAACACCTACAAGCGACAAGATGTTCCTCGCGCAGTCAGCCGTGATAAAAGACTTGGCCGCAGCGGAGCGCTGCGTGATCGTTGGGCGCTGCGCTGACTATATCCTGCGCGAAACCGAGGGCACGGTAAGAGTGTTCATACACGCCAACACCGAGGACCGCATAAAACGCGCCACGCAGTCGTACAACCTCCCGCCGGAAAACGCGGCGGGAGCCATAAAGAAGATCGACAAGAGCCGCGCGAATTATTACAAGTACTACACCAACCGCTACTGGGGCGACTTCAAGAACTACGACCTCGCCATAAACACGTCCTTCACGGACATAGACGGCGCCGTCGCGCTCATAAAGACCATGCTCGCCGGGCGCGGGCTTATTTAGCCCTCGCTATCGACCCGCACAGCTTACATAGGATAAACATGACGGGCGCGGCAAGGGCGGCTATGGCCGCAGTCGCCGCCGCGCCTTTCAGTGTGAACGCGGCGAGCTCGAACAGGTCGTGCAATAGCAGCCCGCCGGCCGCGAACCCAACGCCCATAGCTATCATCAGCGCCCGTCTGAGCGGATTGAGCGGCCGGCTTATGACAAACAGCATCATCATGCCCACAAACGCCAGCAGCGTAGTCGCCATCGTTGACACCTCGCCCGCGATGCCGAACATCTCGCCGGCTTTCATCGCCGCCAGAACCGCGAGCACGCTCGTCAACCCGGCGGGCATGGCCTTGATGATGACATTTACCAGGAAGCGCCCGCGCACGATGTTCACGTTCGGCTCAAGCGCCAGCACAAACGATGGAATGCCTATGAACATCATATTGAACAGCGACAGCTGCGCCGGGTTAATAGGATATGTCAGCGTAAACGTGAGCGCGAGCGCTGCAAGCGTGAACGAAAATATGTTCTTTGCCAAAAACAGCGACGCAGACCTCTCAATATTGTTTATGACACGCCTGCCCTCCATGACGACGGAAGGCATCGCGGCGAAGTTTGAGTCTTTCAATACCAAGTGCGCCACATGGCACGCCACGTCGCTCCCGGACGCCATGGCCACGCCGCAGTCGGACTCCTTCATAGCGAGCACGTCGTTCACCCCGTCGCCCGTCATCGCCACGGTACGCCCGAGACCCTTCAGCGCGCGCACCAGTTTCCTCTTCTGCTCGGGCGTCACTCGCCCGAACACAGTGTATTCCTCTACGGCGCGCTTTATCTTGCGCTCAGTGTTGAGCCCGGAGGCGTCCACGCACCGATGCGCGCCGCGTATTCCCGCCTCTTGCGCTATGCGGGATACCGTCATTGGGTTGTCCCCGGATATTACCTTTATCTCCACCCCTTGATCCGCGAAGAACTTGAACGCCTTTGGCGCCTGCGGCCGGATATTGTTCGTCAGCAATATCAGCGCCAAGGGCATTACGGGGGCGTTTATTCCCTTTTGCGCTATGTCGCCGTCGTAGAGCGCCAGCAGGAGCACGCGGTATCCCGCCGACGAGAGCGACTCGATGCGCTCGCTGTAGTTGTCGTAGTCTTGGAGCAGTATCTTCTCCGGAGCGCCCAACAGGTACGCCTCGCCGTCCCCAAACGACGCGCCCGCGTATTTCAGCGCGGAGGAAAATGGCACGGTCCGCGCCGCCCGACGCCTCGGCCTGCCGGTGAAGAACGCGCGCAGAGCCGCCATGGTCTCGTTGTCCGCGTTCATGCTGCCCATATAGTCCGCCATGATCATGTCTATGTCCGCGCGGTTGAATCTATCCTCTCGCAGGAGTTCCACCCCCGCCGCCGTCATGGCGTTTTCCGTTATCGTTCCCGTCTTGTCCACGCACAGCACGTCCACGCGCGCCAGCGTCTCTATGCAGCGCATCTCGTGCACGAGCGTCCGCTTTTTCGCGAGCCGCATTATGCTCACGGCGAGCGCCACCGACACGAGCAGGTACAGCCCCTCGGGAATCATGCCTATCAGCGCGGCGACGGCGGACAGCACCCCCTCCTGCACGCCGCGCCCCAGAACCACGGTCTGCTGATAGTACATGATGGCGCCGAACGGGATGACTATGAACCCTATGACCTGCACGAGCCTGGACAGCGAGTGCATCATGCCCGACCGCTTCTCGCGCGTATTTTTCCTCGCCTCGATAGTCAGCTGCGACACAAAAGAGTCGCGTCCGACCTTGTCCAGGCGCGCCCTGCACTCGCCGGAGACCAGGTAGCTGCCGGAGAGCAGCTTGTCCCCCGGTATTTTCGTTATCTCGTCGGCCTCGCCGGTGACAAGCGCCTCGTTGACCTGGCACTCTCCGGCCAGGACCACGGCGTCGGCGTATATCTGGTTGCCCGCCCTGAACACGGCGACATCGTCGAGCACTGTCTGCGTGTGCGGCACCCTGACAAGCTGCCCGTCGCGTACCACCTCCGCCTGGGGCGCCTCCACAAACGTCATGGCGGCCAGCGTGCGCTTCGCGCGCAGCTCCTGTATGATCCCAATCGCGCAGTTAATCAAGACTACCGGCA
Organism: Oscillospiraceae bacterium; assembly: GCA_031282225.1. Classification (GTDB taxonomy): domain Bacteria; phylum Bacillota; class Clostridia; order Oscillospirales; family Oscillospiraceae; genus JAISBX01. The sequence goes on from JAITEC010000103.1 coordinate 4,306, forward strand.
TGAACGTGAGATTATTGTACGCGCCCACCGCGATTACGCACAGGGACAGCACGATAAATATGAGATTGAAATATGTGAATACATTGTCACAAACGATCCGTGCCGCCGTCTTGTCCGGGGGCGCAGGGCTGACGTTGGCGTAGCCGTTTTCCAGCCGCTCGGCGACCTGCCCGTGCGTCAATCCCGTCTCCGCGCCCACCTGCGCACGCTGGAGCACTTTGTGAAGCCTTATCGCCTGCGTACGCATCAGCGGCACTCCCCTGTCATTCTTTAGGCGGTCAGTATCCCAGAATGCCGCCGGCATAATCCCTGTACTCGGCGTACTCATCGCGCGTCACCGCGCGGAGCCTGCCCTTGAATACCGAGCCGGCATCCCCGGGGCGCCTCAGATCCTGCCATAGCGTGAACATGTCCGCCCTCCCGTCACAGATCGCTATGAGACCCGAGAGCGCCGTGCCCGCGTTGACGGGACCCTCTATGGCGGCGGCCGCGGCCAGACTCTCGCCGCCGCCCGCGTCCCAGCAAGCGAACACGTTTTCCATCCCGGTCGATATTATCAAGACCCTGTCGGAAATACCCAACCGCTCGGCGGCGAGCGCCGCCGCTATGCCAAACTCATCTGAGGCACAGGGTATCAGCCATCGGTCCACACCTCGAAACGTGATCAATGACATGTACATGGCGTTATACGCCGCTTCCTCGGGCGACGCCCCCGGGCTCTCGGCGCCCGCGTCTATTATGTTGCCCGCGAGCTCAGGATATAATTCCATGACGCGCAGCGATATCCCCTCGTTTATGCCGGCAGCTTTGCCGTCCCCCCGCCAGGCGGCCGTTATAAATCCCGTGCTCCCCGGCACGTACCCGTCGCCCCAGGCGCGCCGCGCGTAAGCGTCGATCCAGTCGGCCATGAAAGCGCCCACCGACTCCATATCCATCTCCACTCCTGCCGCGAGCGCAGACCCGTCAGCTCCGCGCGGGAGATCGAACACATACACCCCTGGGACGCCCAGCTCGCTGCAGTAGTCGTTCACTGCGTACAGTCCCTCGCCCGCCGCCGACACTATGAATCCATCCACGCCGGAGGCAACGAGCCCGTCCATCGCGGCTTTTACGTCTGTGTCCCCGTCCAGCGCGGACTGCGTCATAATGACGTTCATCCGGCTTTCAAACCTTCCCATCATTGAAAAAAACGCGTCGTCTATTGGGGAGGCGCCCTGGCGCAGATAGGCAAACAGGTATGGGTCGCGCGCCGCGTGGTCGGCGCCGTCGTCTATGTGCCCGGCGGCGACCGGCGGCGCGGGCGGATCCCCCGTCGGCGCCGCCGACCCGCCTCCGACCCGCTCGCCGCAACCGAATGCGGCAAACGCAGTGCCCAGCGCCAATATGGCCGCGGCGGCCATTTGGCGCAACGCGAACCCCTCGCCTCTCAATTTCCAAACCTCCGGCCCGTACTGTGCCCTTCCCCGGCATTATATGGCGATAATGAGTATCTCCCCGTCTTTCACCGTCAACCCTATCTGCTTCACATGGCGCGAGTAGCTCTCAAGCAGCTCGCGCGCCACCGTGTCCTCCACCTCTTTTTGGATTGTCCTCCTCAGATTGCGCGCCCCGTACTTCTCGGAAAACGACTTTTTCGATATCAAGTCGAGCAAGCTGTCGTCATAGCGCAGCTCAATGCCCTTTTCCGCCATGGACGCGCGCAGCTCGCCGAGCATTATGTCCGATATGCGCTTGAAATCGTCGGGCGTGAGCTTGTTGAAGTATACAATCTCGTCCACCCTGTTTATAAATTCCGGGCGCAAAAAATCGCCCAGCGCCTTTGTGGACTTGGCCTTGCCCTGCTCGTCCCTTGTCCTGTTGAAGCCCACGGCGCCGTCGTTTCTGTCGCTCCCCGCGTTGGTCGTCATTATGATGACGGTGTTTTCAAAATTCACCGTCCTGCCGTGCGAATCCGTCAGCCTCCCGTCGTCGAGTATCTGCAGCATTATGTTCAGCACGTCGGGATGCGCTTTCTCTATCTCGTCAAAGAGCACCACGCTGTACGGCTTGCGCCTGACCTTCTCCGTGAGCTGCCCGGCCTCGTCGTAGCCGACGTATCCCGGCGGCGAGCCTATGATCCTGGATACCGTGTGGCGCTCCATGAACTCGGACATGTCGAGCCGTATCAGCGATTCCGGCGTGTCGAACATATCCTCTGCCAGGCGCTTGACCAGCTCCGTTTTGCCCACCCCCGTGGAACCTATGAATATAAACGAGACCGGCTTGTGCTTCGCGGCTATGCCCATGCGGTTGCGCTTTATGGCGGCGCACACCAGCCCAACCGCCTCGTCTTGTCCCACTATGTGCTTTTTCAGCCGCCCGTCTATGCCGCTCAACCGCTTGTACTCGTCCTCTCGTATGCTGCTGGCCGGAATTTTCGTCCACATCTCAATGACGCGCGCGAGATTGTCCATGCCGAGCACCGGGGCGCCGACGCTCTCGAGCTCTCCCAGCTCGTCCGATATCTGGATGTCGCGGCTCCTTATCGCCGCGAGCCTTGCAAAATCACTTCCTGTGGGAGACGCCAGCAGGCGCTCGCGCTCATGGCTCAAATTCGTGCGCTCCCTGCGTATCTGTCCCATGCGCGTGAGCGCGGCGCTGCGCAGGTTCACGTCGGAACACGCCTCGTCTATCAAGTCGATCGCCTTGTCGGGCAGGTACCTGTCGGTTATGTACCGCTCGGACAGTATCACCGCCTGTCGCGCCATGTCGTCCGGTATCTCCACCTCGTGATAGTCCTCATAATAGTGCTTGACGCCACATATTATCTCAATGGCGTCCGCGATGGACGGTTCGTTTACAATAACCGGCTGGAACCTGCGCTCCAGCGCCGCGTCGCGCTCTATAAACCGCCTGTATTCTGAAAAAGTCGTGGCGCCTATCACCTGTATCTCGCCGCGCGAGAGCGCAGGCTTCAATATGTTCGCGGCGTTCATGGAACCCTCCGAGTCGCCGGCGCCCACTATGCTGTGCACCTCGTCGATCACCAGGATGACGTTCCCGAGCGACTTTGCCTCCTCGACAAGACCCTTCATCCGGTTTTCAAACTGGCCGCGGAACTGCGTGCCGGCGACGAGCGCGGTGAGATCGAGCAGGTACACCTCCTTGTCGGAGAGCTTGAAGGGCACCTCGCCGTCGGTTATGCGCTGCGCCAGCCCCTCCGCTATGGCAGTCTTCCCGACGCCGGGCTCCCCGATGAGGCAGGGGTTGTTCTTCTGCCTGCGGTTGAGTATTTGTATAACGCGCTCTATCTCCGTTTCCCGCCCCACCATTTTGTCCAGCTTGCCCTCGCGCGCCCGCTGGGAGAGCGACTGGCAGTAATTCTCCAGGTATTTTTTCTTCTTGTTGCCGCCGTACTCGCGCCCGGGCTGCCTGGGCGGGAAGTCCCCGCGCGGTGCCTGCTCCGGCGGCCCCCCGAACATCCTGTCGAGGAACGGGAACGTCGCCGTCCGGCTGTCCTCAAATTCCGACATACCGTCCATGCCCTCCATCATGCCCATCATCTCCTCCGACGCCGTTTCTATCTCGTCGTCGGTGAGTCCCATGCGCTTTATCATGTCCTCTACGGGCTTGATATTCAATTCGCGCGCGCACTTGAGGCATATGCCCTCGTTTGACGATTTGCCGTTTTCTATCCTGGTTATGAAAATCACCGCGGGGTTGCTCTTGCATCTTGAGCACAGTTGTGGCTGCATAGTGTTACCTTCTTTACCATGGAATTCGTATGTCCGCTATCGAATACCGTAATTATGCGGCATTTTCCGCCGATTGTCAATCGGCTTTGTTGAAATGCGACATAAATGTTATAACATAGCTCCCCAGGGCCATTAACATGAGGCCCAGGGCAGCCGAAATCATCGCGGTCGCGGCGGCGGCATCCATGCTCCCCCTGAACAGCATGAGCGTGACGCATACTAGAAAAAACACGACTGTGGAGGCCTTGCCCAGAATATTCGAGGGCGGGATGCGCCCCCCCGCCCGCCTGTGCAGCACGAACCCGCCCGCGGCCATGAGGGCCTCTTTCGCGGCGGCCACAAGCACCGCCCACACAGGTATCAGCCCGTCTGCCGTTATGCACGCCAGGACGGCTATCGTCATGAGTTTGTCCCCGAGCGGATCGAGTATCTTCCCAAGTTCCGTCACGAGCTTGTACCGCCTGGCGAGAAACCCGTCGAGAAAATCCGTGAACGCGGCGATGGCATACACGGCAATCGCGTATTTCTTTACTCCCCCACCGGTGCCGCCGCCGAAATACGCGGCGACAAACAGCGGCACAAGGCATATTCGCAGCGAGGAGAGCAGGTTAGGCAATATTTTCACGAGATATCTCCTGTTTCTATATTCCCAGTATGTCCGCGATTGGATTTGTCTCTATGAGGTAGTTCAATACCGTGGTCT
>JAITEC010000035.1 GCA_031282225.1 Oscillospiraceae bacterium
CCAAGGGCGGGCTCATAGTAAAGATGAGCGTGTTCGAGGGTCGGGCCGTCCGCTTCGCAGGCGACACCGTGGCGCAGGGCGACATATTGGTTGCGGGTGGCGCCGGGGAGCGTACGGTGTCCGCGAATGCCGAGGTGTGGGCGCGGACATGGTATGAACTCACCGCCAAATACCCAAATATGTCAAAAAAAGTATATACGGGAGAGGAAAAGTGCAGGCGGTATATTATTGTCGCCGGCAATAAAATAAATTTATCTTCAAACAGTGGAATTTCATGGCGCAATTATGATAAAATCATTACGCAAAAGACATTGAGGCTTCTGTCTGGCAATGCACTGCCGGTGACGCTTGTGACCGAGCGGTACCGCCGGTACGTGCCTGCGCCGCGCGATGCCGATACGGGCGCGGCGGCGCGGGAGGTCCTCCGGCAGGCACTCATGGGGAGATTGGAAGCGCAAGCGGGGTCTGGCGAGGTACGCGCGGTGAAATTCGAGTCGTCGCCTGAGGGGGGCGCGTATGCCGCGTCACTGACTGCCGAATGTCTTGAACAGATAGGGGCGCGGCGGTTGATATCCGTCGAATCGCGGCCTTAGGGTAGTTTGAAAGGGCGGTTGTATGGCGGAGAGGACAATGGGCGCGGACAGGCTCGACAGCATAGTGAGCGTGTTCGGTTCATTCGATGAAAACCTGAGGATAATTGAGAGCGAGCTGAACGTCAAGATCACGGACAGGAACTCAGAGTTGAACCTCGCGGGTGAAACGGAGGACGTGGCGAGCGCGGAAAAGGCGATAAACGGGCTGATCGCGCTCGCCTCCAAGGGAGAACACATCGATTCACGCGGCGTGAGATATGTGATTGGCTTGGTGCGGGACGGACGCGGGGACGAGATCGGCAAGCTGCTCAGCGACGTTATATGCATAACTGCAAAGGGGAAGCCCGTCCGCGCCAAGACATTGGGGCAAAAGGAGTATGTAGGGGCCGTCATGTCGCATACCGTCACGCTGGGGATAGGCCCGGCGGGGACAGGCAAGACGTATTTAGCGGTGGCGGCAGCGGTAGCCGCTTTCAGGGAAAAGGCGGTAAACAGGATAATATTGACGCGCCCTGCCGTGGAGGCGGGCGAGAGGCTCGGTTTTTTGCCCGGCGACATGCACAGCAAGGTGGACCCTTACCTGCGACCGCTGTACGACGCGCTGTTTGACATGTTCGGCGCGGAGACATATAACAAATATCTCGAACGCGGTGCCATCGAGGTGGCGCCATTGGCATATATGCGCGGGCGCACGCTTGACGACTCGTTTATAATACTAGATGAGGCGCAAAATACGTCGCGGGAACAGATGAAGATGTTTTTGACGCGCCTTGGTTCCGGCTCAAAGATGGTCATAACGGGCGATATAACGCAGATAGACTTGCCGCCGGACAAGGTGAGCGGCGTGCGGGACGCCATGAGGGTGCTCGACGGGGTGGAGGACGTGGCGATCTGCCGCCTCACGGGCGCCGATGTCGTGCGGCACGTGCTCGTACAGAGGATCATCGAGGCATATGAGAAGCGCGGGACGCAGAAAACACGTCGGCAGGGCGCGCGTTTGCCGGCCAAGCGGAGTTAGGGGGCGATGGAATTGGGCAAGCAGAAGAATAAGATATATTGCAGGCATCAGCCGGGCTGCGGCGCGCGGCTGGACATCTCCACCATAAGGAAAGCCGCCGGAGCCGTGCTGCGCGAGGAGGGTCTGCCCGTGCCGTGCGAGATAAACGTGTTCATTGTGGGCGACGCGGAGATTCGGGAGCACAACCGCACGTACAGGGATATCGACGCTGCCACGGATGTCATTTCTTTTCCGCAGCAGCACTTGAAGCCGGGGAGCTTCACGCCCTCCGCCGAGGATATGACAGCCAACAACGGCACGCTTCCCTTGGGCGACATATTTATATCGGCGCAGCGCGTTGAAGCGCAGGCCGCCGAGATAGGGCACTCGCTCGGGCGCGAGACGGCATACTTGGTAATCCACTCGGTGTTGCACCTGCTGGGGTACGACCACGCAGACCCGGAGGACAAAAAGCTCATGCGCGCGCGAGAAGAGGAAATAATAGGGCGGCTGTGAGCCGCCAATAACTAACTGAAAACATATGGAGACTGGCATGGAGACTAAAACCGCAATGATAACGCTTGCCGGGCGCCCTAACGTAGGCAAGTCCACGTTGATAAACGCCCTGGCGGGCGAAAAAATAGCTATTGTCACAAATAAGCCGCAGACGACCCGCAGCCGAATATTCGGCATTGTCAACAGGGGGAACACGCAGCTGGTTTTCGTGGACACGCCGGGCTTCCACAGGGCGAAGACGCGGTTGGGCGATTATATGGTGGGAGTCGTGCGGCAGAGCGTGGCGGACGTGGACGCCGTCGCCCTTGTAGTGGAGCCGATTGCGAACGTGGGGACGCCGGAGCATATACTGCTCAACCACATCGCGTCCGTCGGCGTCCCCGCGACGCTCATCATCAATAAAATCGACACCGTGAAAAAGCCGTCGCTGCTTGAGGTCATGGCGGCCTACTCGGCGTTTTATGAGTTCGACGCGATAATCCCGGTGTCCGCGAAATTCGGCGCCGGGCTCGACGATCTGTTCAAGGTCCTTGAAGGGTATGCCGTGAGCGGCCCGAAGCTGTTCCCGGACGGCGCCGTGACGGATCAGCCGGACAAAATCATAATCGCAGAGTTGATACGCGAAAAGCTGCTCACGTGCTTGGACCGCGAGGTGCCGCACGGCATCGCCGTGGAGGTGTCGAGGCTTCACGGGCGTGACGACGGCATAATCGACGCGGACGCCGTGATTTACTGCGAGAGGGAGCGGCACGTAGGCATTATCATAGGCAAGGACGGATTGATGCTGAAGAATGTAGGCACGCTCGCCCGCGCTGACATCGAGAAGTTTTTGGGCGCGCAGGTGTTTTTGCGGATGTGGGTGCACGTGAAAGACGGGTGGAGAGACAACAGCCGTCTCATAAGCGAGCTCGGCTTCCCCCTCTGACGCGGGAGGGGCGCAATGGGAATTATAGAGTTGACACTGATCGCCGTCGGCCTATCGGCCGACGCGTTTGCGGCGGCGGCCTGCGCCGCGCTGGCGGACAGGGGGTCGGGGATGAAGAATTCGCTGGTAATGGCCGCGTATTTTGGCGTATTTCAGGCGCTCATGCCCGTCATAGGCTATCTGGCGGGCTCGCAGTTCGCGGACAGTATCGCGCAGTACGACCATTGGGTGGCGTTTTGCCTGCTGGCGTTCATCGGGGGCAAGATGGTTTACGACAGTTTCAATGAAAAGGGTGAGGACAAGCCTGTGCCGCCAAATTTCCGAAATACGCTGACACTGGCTTTTGCCACTAGCGTCGACGCCCTGGCCGTCGGCGTATCTTTTTCTTTTCTGGATGTAGATATCCTCGCCTCGTCCGCCTTCATAGGCGCCGTCACGTTCTCGCTGAGCCTCCTGGGCGCGAGGGCGGGCAAGTTTTTCGGCATGAAGCACAAGGCAAAAGCCACGGCGATAGGCGGGCTCATGCTGGTGGCGATAGGCGTGAAGATAGTGCTTGAACATATGTTGGGCAGCACCGGGATTTGACCGCAAAGATGCCAATCGGCAGCAGGTACACACAGCCAAACCTTTCACAGAAGCGCTCGACCTGCGAATTTGTATTTACGTCGAGGTGTACATATGATGGATAAGGCGCTGTTGCTCGATCAAAATGACCCTCGGGTAGTTAATGCCCGGCGAGCGGAAGATGAACTGCGTCGAGCCTACCGAATTGAGGGCAAAGACCACTACCTCTTTCTCAAAACATTTGGAGTCCACGTCAGGGTTTGCGAGTACGGAACAGGAGAACCTGTCCTTGTAGTTCCCGGAAATACCGGGGATAGTTTTGTGTTTATGCCATTGCTCGCTCAGCTCACAGGGCGAAAGGTGTTGGCTCTGAACAGGCCGGGCGGGGGGCTGAGCGAG
>JAITEC010000055.1 GCA_031282225.1 Oscillospiraceae bacterium
GGAAAGTCCGCCCGTCACCGTGAAAACCGAGCTGAAAAGACAGAACACGAGAGTGTTTTTCAGCGCCTGTCTGAACTCCGCGCTTGTAACGAGCCGGACGTAATTCTTGACACCCGTCACGTTGTACTCCGGCGTCATATAGTCCCAGTCCGTCGCGCTGATAAATCCCGCGCTGAGCGTCGGATAGAGCCAGAACAGCGCGAGCGGTATAAGCGCCGGCAGAACAAACGCAAGTGCGATCGCCGCGCGTCCAAATCTCTTTGTACCTATATCGCATTCTCCTCATCTCAAATCCGCCGCCGCGTTTACGTTTATGATTTTACGCGATCCGCCGCCGTCCCTCCAGCGCGATTCGGTCAAAAACGCGTCAAATCCGTGTTAAGCCGCATCCACAGCCACGGCAGCGCGCCGGGGCAATCCCGGTGCCGCGGTTCCACAAGACGGCAAAGCCCCTGTTCCCGGAGTGGGGAACAGGGGCTTTGCCGCGCTTTGAACCTTGACTTTCGTATATGCTTTTTAGTACATGCCACCCATGTCCGGGGACGCGGCGGCGGCGGGGGCGGGGGGTTCCGGTATATCCGAGACAAGCGACTCCGTGGTCAGCACCATCGACGCCACGGACGCGGCATTTTCGAGCGCCGAGCGGCAGACCTTCGTTGGATCCACTATGCCGGCCTTGATGAGATCCCCGTAGACCTCTTTCGCGGCATCGTAGCCGAACGTCGGATCGGAGCGGCTCTTTACCTTGTCGAGTATGACGGGACCTTCCAGGCCGGCGTTTACGGCGATCTGCTTTGTCGGTGCCTCCAAGGCCTTTACTATGAGCGCTATGCCGGTCTTCTCGTCGCCGGAGGAGTTTCGTAGCAGCTTTTCGACCGCCTTTGACGCCACGACATATACCGTGCCGCCGCCGGGGACTATGCCCTCTTCCACAGCCGCGCGCGTCGCGTTGAGAGCGTCCTCTATGCGCAGCTTCTTCTCCTTCATCTCCGTCTCCGTCGCGGCACCCACCTTGATGACGGCCACGCCGCCGGACAGCTTCGCCAAGCGCTCTTGCAGCTTTTCTTTATCGTAGTCGGAGGTCGTCTGCTCGATCTCCGTAGTTATCTGGTTGATGCGCGCCTTGATGTCGTCGGGCTTGCCGGCGCCCTCCACGATTATGGTGTTGTCTTTAGACGCCTTTACCTGGCGCGCCGTGCCGAGCTGGCCCACCACCGCGTCCTTGAGCTCCATGCCGAGCTCGCTTGATATGACCTCGCCTCCCGTGAGCGCCGCTATGTCGCGGAGCATCTCCTTGCGCCTGTCGCCAAAGCCAGGCGCCTTGACACAAAGGCAAGCGAACGTGCCGCGCAGCTTGTTGAGGATTATTGTGGCGAGCGCCTCGCCCTCTACGTCCTCGGCGATGATGACGAGCTTGCGTCCCGCCTGCACGACCTGCTCCAGAACTGGCAGTATCTCTTGGATGTTCGATATCTTCTTGTCGGTAATGAGTATATACGGGTCGTCTATGACCGCTTCCATCTTCTCGGAATCGGTCACCATATACGGGGTGATGTATCCGCGATCGAACTGCATGCCCTCGACGACCTCGGAATATGTCTCGGCGGTCTTTGACTCCTCCACGGTTATAACGCCGTTGCGGGAGACCTTGTCCATCGCCTCGGCGATCAGCTTGCCTATGCTCTCGTCGCCCGACGACACGGCACCTACGCGCGCAATATCCTCAGAGCCGGACACGGGGCTGGAATTGGCTTTTATGGCATCCACGGCCGCAACGACGGCTTTCTCTATGCCCTTCTTCATGATCATCGGGTTCGCGCCGGCCGCGACGTTCTTTATGCCCTCGTGCACTATGGCCTGTGCGAGCAGCGTGGCCGTGGTCGTGCCGTCGCCGGCTACGTCGTTCGTCTTTGACGCGACTTCCTTGACGAGCTGGGCACCCATATTCTCAAACGGATCCTTCAGCTCTATCTCCTTGGCGATCGTGACGCCGTCGTTCGTTATGATCGGCGAACCATACTTTTTGTCCAACACAACGTTTCTGCCACGGGGGCCTATGGTCAGCTTGACGGTGTCGGCGAGCTGGTTTATGCCCCTCTCAAGCGCCCTGCGCGCGTCCTCGCCGTAGATTATCTGCTTTGCCATACTTTAAATACTACCTCCCATATTGATGTAATGTGAATATCGGGTTATCTTACTACGATAGCGAGAATGTCGCTCTGCCTTACGATGGTCATCTCATCGTCGCCTATCTTGACCTCTGTCCCGCTGTACTTGCCGGTTATGACGCGGTCGCCCTTTTTGACCTCCATTACGACCTCATTCCCGTCGACCATGCCGCCGGGACCCACCTCGATTACCTCGTACTCTTGTGGCTTTTCCTGTGCAGCGCTAGTCAGGATGATGCCGCTCTTAGTCTTTTCCTCGGCTTCAATCTGCTTGATGATTACCCTGTCCGCCAGTGGCTTTAATGTCATTTTCAATTCCCTCCCATATTTTTGCTTAAATGCGTTAGCACTCTCGCCCTACGAGTGCTAACGCGACTATATTAATCCAACCTGTCCCATTTCGCAACTGCCGATTTCGGCGATTACAGGGCATATACGGGTACTGTAAGGATATTTGGCGCGTATATTTCCCAATATCTCCTCGAATCGCGTTCTAGCGCCGTATATCGCGCTATTTTAAATTCAGTACAACAAAAGAGGGGCAAGACTGCATCGGCAGAGACAATCCGCGCATAGAAGCCCCTACCCCCGCGACCCGTTTGACAGACGCGGCTGAGCAATGCGCGCCCCAGGCTCCGAGCGCCCTGGCCGTCTGCGGCCCTTTTGACACGCCCGCATTTCTATAGTAGAATGAACCGGACGGCGGCGCGGGGCGCCGAGTAAACGAATGGGAGATGAATCGCGATATGATAAGAGTCAGGCAAAAGAGGATCGACGAGGATGTCTTTTTGCGCAAGCTGCGCCCGGAGGTGCTCGCGCCGTGGCCGGAGACGGGGAGCGAGTGCGACCTGGAAGAGGCCGTGGCATACCAAAAGTCCCTGCCGGAGGACAAGAACTTCACGAAAGCGCTCGCGAAGTACCGCGCCGAGGGCAAGGTGGGGCTGTTCCCGCGCTCGGGGGTGCCCGTCGTGGAGAAGGAAATAGAGCTTCTGCGTTCGCTAAATGAGGTGGGCGTGCGCCTGTTCCCGTTCACAACGGACTCGTATACGCGCAACTTGCAGCTCGACAAGGCAAAGGCCGGCCTGGAGGAGAGCATAAAGACGGGCAAGATGAAACTCAACGGGTATCCAATAATAAACCACGGCGTCAAGACGACGCGCCGCGTCGTCGAGTCGTGCGAGGGCGCATTTGACCCGCGCAGCTCTCGCGTGGCAAACTCGTTCGTCGGGGAGGTGGCGTTCGCATCCGGCATGACGGCCATGCCCAACAGCTTCTTCGGCTGGATAGGCGGGTACGATAAGCTCGCCACGCCGGAGGAGTGCATAGAGACAGCGCAGTATCTCGGGCGGCTCATCGGCTACTACGCCGAGCGCGGCGTGATAATATCCACCGACACGCACGGCTGGATACCAAACGGCGTCATACCCATGTACATAAACATCGCAACGCAGATAATAGAGGCGCTCATCTCCGTGGAGCAGGGCGTGCGCAGCATAGTGCCGCTGATGAATTTTCAGGGAAACCTGGTGCAGGACGTCTCTGAGATCAGGGCGGCGCCCGGCCTGTTCCGCAAGTATTTCGACAAATTCGGCTACACCGACGTGCAGATACCGGGGCTCATAGGCAACCAGTCGTCGCTCTTCGCCTTCCCGCAGGACATAGGCTACGCGTACGGGTATATCAACTACATAGCCATGGTGGCGGCGCTGTCGCCCATCGACGCGTGCAGCGTGAAGACCGTGGACGAGGCGATAGGCGTGCCGTCGGTGGAGAGCCATATGCAGACATACCGCTCCGCCAACTGGATATTCAACGTAGTGCGCCAGCAGGGCATACAGTTCGACGACAAGACCGTGACGGAGGAACAGCGCATATGCGAGATGGCGGTGTCGGCCATAATCGACAAAGTGCTCGACATGGGCGACGGCGACCTCGCCGTGGGCGTCGTCCGCGCGCTGGAGGCCGGCGTGCTCGACTCGCCTTTTTCCATAAACGTAAACGTGCGCGACCTGTGCATGGGCGCGCGCGATCTCGCCGGGGCGTGCCGGTATATCGAGTACGGCAACCTGCCGATACCGAGCGAGGTGAGGGCGTACAACGACGAAAAGGTGCGCGAGCGCGAAAAGGCCGAGGGGCGCCGCCTGGGCTACAAGACATCTCTCGCGGACTTCTGGACGCTATCTCACGGCGTGATTATAGACCCGCCGGAAAACCTCGCCGACGAGAACTCCGAAGACGTTCCTCCAGAGATAGCCAGGGCGGTGAGTGAAAACCCGCCTACGGTAGTCACGGGCACCGTCGGCGTGGACGCGCACGTCATAGGCACGAAGATCATCTCCAAAGTGCTGCGCGAGGCGGGTTTCAACGTCGTGGCGCTCGGCGCGCAGACGGCGCCGGAGGAGTTCATCAAGGCAGCCATAGAGACCGGCGCCGACGCCATGCTCATGACAAGCCTCTACGGAATGGCGGAGATGGATCTGCAGGGTTTCCGCGACAAGTGCGTGGAGGCGGGTATCGGCGATATACTGCTGTACAT
>JAITEC010000130.1 GCA_031282225.1 Oscillospiraceae bacterium
AATCCCCGGAAACTGCGGAATATGACAATTTTTGCTCCGTCGCACGGGGCGCACTCCTGCGCAAAAATTCTTTTCGCCGTAGGCGAAAAGGACGAGAGGGCGAAAAGGGCTGCAAACGAATTTATTTACGAGAATTATTTTTCTTGAATGATTGCATTCCTGCTTGTGTCCGTTGTATAATGCTTAAATGTATTAAAGCATCAAAGGGGAAACAAATGGATTTTAAATACCGTCATATCTTACAAAACGAGACCCAGCTCGGTCCTTATCCGCTTGAAAAGCTACGCCGTGTGGATACCCCCACAACGGAATACGTAGGGGAGATCAAGCGCCGCTCACAGAGTGAGAGCGGCATGGCCAAGGCCATGGCATCCGAAGCGGGAAAAAGGATGCTCGCGCGCGGCGTGATGTTTTTTAACCGCGACCCTCTATGCTCGGCGCTGTCGTCTTTTCAGTCATACATAGCAAAATTCTGTCTGCCTGAGATTGCCGAAACCAAAGCGCCGCTGCCCGACGACCCCCGCATACTGACCAGACATATAAAATCGCTGGGCTATTTCCTCGGCGCGGATATGATAGGGATATGCGCCCTGCCGAAATCCGCTGTTTTCGCCGAGGAAACTGATTGCGATTATAAATATGCCGTGGTTCTGCTAAATGCGAAAAAAGCGCACATCACGCGTCAGTCTTACGGACGCGAGTGGATTGACGACCCTTGCAGCTTCCAATCGTATCAGCGCTGTGCCTGTCAGGCGCAGGTTATGACCGCGTATTTGCGGCAGCTTGGCTGGCGTGCGGACTCGTCGATTGTTGACAAATACCCAACGCTGATGCCGCAGCTTGTCATAGAAGCCGGGCTCGGTGAAGAGAGCCGCATAGGCATAGCGCTAAACCCGTTTGTGGGCGCGTCATTCAAGGTGTCGGCGGTACTGACAGATTTGCCGCTTGAATGTGACAAACCCATAGATTTTGGGCTTCAGGAATACTGTTCCAACTGTAAAATTTGCGCGGAGCAGTGTCCGACTCAGGCGATCTCCTACGTCGAGAAAGTAGAGTACAACGGATATATGAGATGGAAACATGACGGCGTGCGATGCGCGACCGGCGTTATCACAAATACCGTCGGAAATATCTGTCAGCGCTGTACGAAAATATGCCCGTGGAATCGACGTGACTCCGGTCCGGAGATTTTCAAGGGTTGGGATGGCAATATCCAAACGCTGCACGACGATGTTAACCGACAAGCGGCTCTCCGCCGCAAGAACGGCTTCGTCGAACCTGAAGAACACCTCGAAAAATGGTGGTTTCCGCTGATGCGCGACGGCGGCGCAATAGTCGAAGCGCCCGAATTCGACTATGAGCTGCACTATCGACGTGAACGGTCGAGGAAAGCCAGAAAAGAGGCATCAACGTGACGTGCTGCACAACGTAGTCAAGCAGGTATTCATCACGGAATGAACGGACAGCAAGAGCGGCGGCCTTCTCATCGGGAATCGTCAAAACGAAGTTGTTGGGCAGTTTCCCATATCGCCCATAATCATCGTCTTTTAGGCGGTCTTTCAATACCCGGAAGCTCCAGATTTCAGACGCGCAACGCATGATGTAGTACCAGCGTTCATCGGTTGTCTTGCATTTTCGCAGAATCTCTCGATGATGGCTGAATCCCAGGCGACAAAAAGCATTGGTTTTGTTGTCGTCTAATTCGGCAGACAGTGTCTGCCGAAATCAAACATGGTCGTTGTCTACTAAAACGTAAATATGCTCGGCTATTTGCGCCGCTTCTTTCCAGTGGGGCAATTGGCGATGTTCTTCGTGTCTTTGAGGAACGAAATGGGAATTTACGGGGGTTCTTTTCTTTTCTTTCTTTTCTTTGGGTGGGCTGGTTTCCGCTGCATCATTGTCTATAAGCCGCATTTCGGGTATAATACGCTTTGCGGCATGGCTGTCGCCCCGGAGGCGCGTTCGGGGCGGTTCGTAACTTCAATTATATAGGAGGCCCCTCATGAAAACGCTTAAGACACGCATGATCCCGGCCGTTCTCGCCGTTGCGGCGATTTTTGCATCCCGCTCAGCAGTCGCCGCGCCCACCGCTCTCCCCACGTCCTCCTCCGTTTTTGTCAACGGCAATGCCGTCGCGTTTGACGCATACAACATAAGCGACAACAACTACTTCAAGCTCCGCGACCTCGCATATATACTCTCCGGCACGGAGAAACAGTTTGAAGTGGGCTGGGACGGGGCGAACAACACTATCGTACTCACGAGCGGCAGGCCGTATACGCCCGTTGGCGGTGAGATGGCGGGCAAAGGCGCGGGAAACAAAGTTCCCCGCGGCACATCGTCGCGCATATTGCTCGACGGCAGGGATGTCAGTTTCGCGGCTTACAACATTGAGGACAACAACTATTTCAAGTTGCGCGATATAGGCGAGGCGTTTGACTTCGGCGTGCGCTGGGACGGGGCTCGCGACAGCGTAATCATCGACACGGGTCGCCGATACACGCCGGAGGCTGCGGGCGCCGGGCTGTCTGTCGCCGGCGTTACGGTCGGTGCCGATTTGTCGGAGGCGGAGGTCGCGCTCGGAAGCGCGTACCGTGTCGTAGAAGGGGCGCTGCAATACAGGTTTTACGGGGAGTACCGGCGCTTTGCCATTGTCGGCGTCCGCGAGGGCATAATAGAGTACGTATACGCCAACTTCGATCTCCCGGCGGCAGGTGGCGGGCATGCGCTGTACAAGGACGACAGGGGAGGCGGCAAGATATACGCCGCGTCGGCGGGACTGGCCGGAAGGGAGCCCGCAGCCGTGGCGGAGGCCATCATTTTCGAGGCGTCAAACGCGTTCCGCGCCTTTCACGGCCTGTCGGCGCTCGTTTGGAGCGATACCCTGGGCATTGCGGCGAGGGAGCACAGCCAGGACATGGCCGCGCGCAATTACTTCGACCACTTCTCGCCGGAGGGAAAGTCTCCGTCGGATCGCATGACGGCGGCTGGCTACAAATGGCTCAACTGGGGCGAGAACATAACGGCGGGCTATAGCAGCGGCGTGGATGCCGTGGACACGTGGATACACTCAAGTTCCGGGCACCGCGAGCAGATATTGACAAAAGAGCTCCCGGAGATAGGCGTAGGCTGCGCCGAAAACAGCGCCAGCGCTTACAGGACTTACGCCACGCAGGTATTCGGGTACCCGGACGGATATAAAATCACGCCCACGCCCACGCCTTCGCCCACGCCTTCGCCCACGCCAAAACCCTCATCGACGCCCACACCCACACCCACGCCCACGCCCACGCCGTCAACCGGCCAGGATGGCAATTGGGCGAGGATACCCGATGTCATAGGCCTGGGGCCGGACGAGGCAACCGTGCGCCTGATGGAGGCGGGATTCGCCGTTGAAGAGATTTACTATGTCACCATAGAAAAGAACCAGCGCGCCGGCGACGTGCCTGCCGGCACTGTCTTCGCCGCACATACGGGCATAAGCCGCGGCACTCCCGGAGGTGGATACGAGGCGCAGCGGGGCGCGGAATTCTTAGTATATGTCAACAGAGGGCACTTTGATCCGATATCGGCCGATTTTTCCGTCAAAATACACGGGCTGCCGGAGGGCGAGGCCATACAGCACCTGCGCTCCATAGGCCTGGAGGCGAAAGTCACGTACCAGTCCGCGTGGAACCGTGACTACATTGGCAAGGTCATGTACACGTCGTATCTTCAAGCGGACGCCATGGAGATGGGCGGCCAGGTCTACGTGACGCGCGGGGCGGTGATAACGCTGACAGTCGGCAACTGAAATCCCCATGCGCCGCGCCGCGCAAACGCAAAACATCCCGCTGCCAAAAGGAGACGTCCTTTCGGCAGCGGGATGTTTTGCTTTATCCGCGCGCAATCTGTATAAATATCCGATTTTACGTCCATACTGTCTACTGTCTGGCAAGCGTGATCATCGCCAATATCGTTTGAGCATCAGGAGGTCCTCAAATGGACGAAAAAAAGAGCTTATTTCAAAAAATCGGGAGTTTCGCCGCCGGCAAGGGTTTCTATGTAATCCTGTTCGCCTGTTTCGCCACAATCGGGGTCTCGGCATATATGCTCGTGCACGGAGGGCCGCAATCGGATACATCGGGCGGCACCGGCGTCTCGGATGGCACGGAGTACGAAGCGGCACAGCTGCCGTATGCACCGGCGCCCGCGACTGGATACGAGGCCGGAGCCGAACGGACACCGCAGCCCGTGCCGCCGGCGCAAAGCACGCAACCCACTCCGCCGGCGCAATCGGGGGCCCGCGTGGACGCCTCCGCGAAAGACCCGGCACCGGCCACTGCCCCGGCGGCTGAACCGGCTCCGGCCGCAGCCCCGGAAAACACCTCGGCGCCAGCCGAGGCCGAAATCGCCGGAGACGATGGCGCCGCAGCGTCGGCACCGGTGAAGCCCCTCGAATTCGTGCGTCCGTTGGCGGGAGAAATCATATTTCCGTATTCAATAGACGAACTCGTATACAATGCGACGATGGGAGATTGGCGCGTACACGACGGCATAGATATAGCCGGCGTCATTGGAACTAAAGTCGTGTCCGTTGCCGACGGCGAGGTCGCCGATATCGTGGACGACGACCTGCTCGGCACGACCGTTTCCATCGACCACGGAAGGGGCATAGTGAGCCGATATTCAAACCTCGCGTCGGTCCCGGCCGTTCAAAAAGGCGACAAGATCGCGATGGGCGCCGTTATAGGCTCCATCGGCGACACGGCGCTCGGAGAGGCGGGAGAACCATCGCACCTGCACTTCTCAATGACAAAAGACGGGAAATCCGTGGACCCCGCCGAGTATTTGAAGTGAGGCGCCGCAATAACAATGAAGCTAAAAAAGTGGGAAACTGCCCTGGCCGCCGCGCTGTCCCTGACATTCCTGTGCGGCGCGGCGCTGGCAGGGGAACAAAGCGAGCTGTCGGATAAAATCATCAGGCTGCACGTGGTGGCAAATTCCGACTCGCCCGAGGACCAGGCGATCAAGCTGGAAGCGCGCGATAGCGTGCTTGCCTCGCTCGGGCCGATACTCGACGGCGCACGCGGCGCTGACGAGGCCGCAAGGCGCACTATAGCCAACCTTGGCGCAATAGAGGACGCCGCGAAATCCGCCGTGCCAAGCGGCACGGAAGTGCGCGCCGAACTCACGAGCGAATATTTCCCCACTCGCGAATACGAGACATTCTCGCTGCCGGCGGGGCGCTACACATCGCTGCGCGTCACGCTGGGGCAGGGCGCCGGGCAGAATTGGTGGTGCGTGGTTTTTCCTCCGCTATGCGCGCCTGACAGCGGCGAGGGCATAGGCGATTTGCTCACGGACGGCGAGGTGGCGCTTATAACCGAGGAAGACGCGGGATGCGTCGTCAAGTTCAAGGCGATAGAACTGATAGGCCGGATCAGGAATTGGCTGGGCGCCGATTGACATCGCGCGCTATTATGGCAACGCCCAGCGGACCTCGAAGCTATTTAACGCATCACATCTCCTGTCTGCCCGCCAAGGCGCGCATCAGCGTGGCGTCGTCTGTGAACTCCAAGCTGGATCCCACAGGTATGCCGTATGCCAGGCGCGTCACTTTTATATCGAACGGGCGCAGGAGGCGCGATATATAGCGCGCCGTGGTCTCCCCCTCGGTGTCGGGGTTTGTGGCCATAATGACCTCCGACACCTCCCCGTCGGCGACGCGAGCGACGAGTTCCTTTATCTTGATATCGTCGGGACCTATGTGATTCATGGGGGACAATACGCCGTGGAGCACATGGTACACCCCGCCGTATTCGCGCGAGCGCTCGATTGCCATTACGCTCTTAGGGTCGGCTACGACGCATATCACGCCCTTGTCTCGCCTGTCGTTTCCGCAAATCAGGCACACGTCGGCATCCGTTATGTTCTGGCAGACGCCGCACAGACGCAAGTCCCTGGCAGCGCCGATCACTGCGGCTGCAAAGGACTCGGCTTCGCCCTCCGGCAGAGCCAGCAAGTGGAACGCCAGCCTCTGCGCCGATTTTTGCCCGATGCCGGGCAAGGATGCGAATTTTTCTATCAGCACTTCAAGCGCCGCCGGAAATAGCCCCATAGGCTACCGCATCCCCCTATCCGCCGCGCGCAGCTGTCCCATGCGGGCCGCGCGGTCGGCAGCTCCGAAGAGGTCGTTCCCCGAGACCAGCACATCTGCGCCAGCGCGTACGCAGAGCGCGGCAGTCTCGGCGTTTATCCCCCCGTCCACTTCCAATTCGCAGCGCGCGCCGCGCGCCTCTATCGCGCCGCGCAGCTCCGAGATCTTTTCGAGCGCGCCCGCCATGAATTTCTGTCCTCCGTATCCCGGCTCGACGGACATCACCACCACAATGCCTATGCTGTCGATATACGGGAGCACAGCCGCCACCGGAGTGGCCGGCTTTATCGCAATGCCCGGGGTCTTGCCGGCGGACGCGACGCCGCTTATGGCCTTGGTTATCCCGCCTGGCGTGTCGGCTTCTATGTGGAACGAGACTATATCGGCGCCGGCGCGCGCAAAGCGCTCGGCATACCTGGCCGGGCGCGTCACCATGAGATGCACGTCAAGCGCTATATCGGTCACGCGCCTGACCGCCTCCAATACCGGGAACCCCACGGAAATATTTGGCACGAACACGCCGTCCATAACGTCAAAATGGAGATAATCGGCGGAGCGGACGCTCTCTATATCCTCCCCCAGCCGAGC
Organism: Oscillospiraceae bacterium; assembly: GCA_031282225.1. Taxonomy (GTDB): domain Bacteria; phylum Bacillota; class Clostridia; order Oscillospirales; family Oscillospiraceae; genus JAISBX01. The sequence goes on from JAITEC010000130.1 coordinate 6,728, forward strand.
GAAATCGGCCGAAAGCAGCGACGGCGATATTTTAACCATGGTTTCACTTTTCTCCCCTCTGCGTTGTCATGCAGTTCTTGGCCATAGTGACGGCGGCGGGCATACGGGCATACAATTAAATAGCGGCAGGCGCGCCGCTCGCTTTTATATATCGGGGTCCCCCGCGCGGATAGGCCGGCGCCACGCCCGCTTATTCCTCCGCGCGCGGGGCCTCGGCTTGTCCGCCTGCGCGCGCTGCCGCGTCGAAGACACGCGAAAACGGCACCGCGTGCTCCCGCGCGGCTCGGGCGACATCGTCGTACTCCGGCTTTGTCCGCGCGACGCCGTGCCCGCTTGCCACCTTCAGGCGCACGTCTCCGTATGGCGTGCGCGCGTTCTTGACCGTGTAGCTCAATTTCTCGCGCGCGCACAGCTTGGCGCGCACGCCGTTTGTGGAAGTGTGCGCAAATATCAAATCGGTTACCGCGCTGCGGTCGCCCGTGCGGCACAGGCACGTCAGCAGGACGGCCGGCCGGTTCTTTTTCATGTATATCGGGGCGGTGAACACGTCGAGCGCCCCTCCCTCCAATATGCGCTCCGTCGCCGCACCCACCGCCTCAGGCGTCATGTCGTCCAGATTGCACGTCAACTCGAACACCTCGTCGCGCCCGCCCGGCGCGGCGAGGCGCGTCTCGGATAGGAACGCGCGCAGGCAGTTTGGGCGGTCAAAGTCTCGGCTGCCCATACCGTAGCCTATTTTGTCGAAAGCGGCCGCCTCCATATCACCAAAGCGCCCGGCAAAATGGCGCAGCAGCGCGGCGCCCGTGGGAGTGCATAGCTCGCCGTTTACGGTGCCGCCGTATATGGGCACACCGCGCAATATGTGCGCTGTGGCCGGCGCAGGCACCGGCAAAATGCCGTGCGCGCAGCGGACATATCCGGAGCCGACGTGTACGGGAGAGGCGGAGATATCGTCGGCGCCGAGCATATGTATGAGCATGGAGCACCCTACAATGTCCGCAACCGCGTCAAGCGCGCCGACTTCATGCAGGTGCACGCTGCCGGCATCCGCTCCGTGTACGGCAGCTTCCGCCCCGGAGAGCAGCGCGTATACGGAGAGCGCGTCCGCCCTCACGTTCTCCGGGATGTCCAGCGAGGCAATAAGCGCGCTTATTTCCGGCGCGCCCATCGTACCCGCGCCTCCGTGTTCGTGTTCGTGTTCGTGTTCGTGCACGTGTTCGTGCCCGTGTGCCGGTATGCCGCCGGGCTCCTCTTGCGCCCCGTATACCGTGACGCGCGCGCGCGTTCCCGACACGCCGTTTTTTACGGCCGGCTCAAACGAGACCCGCACGCCGGGCAAGCCCAGCGCTTCCATCTTGTGCGTGAACTCCGCGCCGTCGGGCAACAGCTCGTACAGCGCTGCCATGAGCATATCGCCGGCGGCGCCCATGCCACATTCAAGGTACAGCTTCATTGCGCACGCTCCCCTATCTTATTGATTATGCCTGCGAGGTATCCCGCCCCAAAACCGTTGTCTATGTTTACCACGCTCACATTGCCGGCACAGGAATTGAGCATGGACAACAGCGCCGATACCCCCCCGAAATTGGCGCCGTAGCCAACGCTCGTAGGCACCGCGATGACAGGGCACGCGACGAGTCCCCCTATTACAGTGGCAAGCGCCCCCTCCATGCCCGCAACCGCAACGATCACACGCGCGTTCATGAGCTCGTTGTGCTTTGATAGCAGCCTATGCAAGCCCGCAACGCCCACGTCATACAGCCGTTCCACGCGATTGCCCAGCGCCAGCGCCGTCACGGCGGCCTCTTCCGCTACGGACAGATCGCTGGTTCCCGCCGCCGCTATAACTATCACTCCCTGCGTCCCGGGCGGCGGCAGCTCTCCGAAGATCCCCATTTCCGGTATCGGGTAATATGTTATGGGCACGGCCGAGTTCACCTCCTCGGCTTTGCCGGCCTCAAGGCGCGTTATCAGAGCGCTGGCATACCCGCCGTCCCTCATGGCGCCCAATATGCCCGCTATTTGCCCGGCCGTCTTGCCCTTGCCATAAATTACCTCCGGTATGCCGTGCCTCAATTGCCTGTGATGGTCGATTTTCGCGTAACCTATGTCCTCGAACGGCTGCCATCTCAGCGATGCCAGGGCGTCTTCCGGGGTAACGCGTCCGTCTTTTACGGCGCGCAGAATTGATAAAACCGAGTCATATTCCATATGTATATCCCCGTCGCGTTTTTTTTACGACAGAAGTATACACCGACAGGGCGGAAATGTCAAAAATTTTGTTTTTCGCGTGTTTGCCGCCCATGCTGCGTCCCTGCGCTGCGGCCAATGCCCAGATCCGCCGGGGCTCAGGCGCCCGAGGCCTGGTTTTTTCCGGCCTCGTCCAATATGCAGCGCAAGGCGTTGCAACTGCCGCAGTGCGACTGGACTATGGCTATATCGTCGCGCGCGGCCTTCTTTTTCGCGATCCGCACCATCTCGTGGGACACGGGGTGCGTGAACAGCACGATGAGGTCGGGACAGCCTATCTGACACTCGAGATTGCATTTGGGCTGCGTGTATATCTTAGCCTCGTGGTTGTACTCCGTGCATATATCCCTGTACTTGCGCACCATGCGGTCGTTGCCGCCTATAATCACTATACTCAATGCAATCTGTCCTTTCATGCTTCCGGCACTGTGCGGCCGAGCGTGTATTCGATATTTCTAACATTGAGTATGACATATATAACTCCATTTGTCAATAGCAATTTGACTCAAAACAGGCCATATTTTAAAGATTATATTTTTTTGTTTGCACAAATCCCTTGAGATGCATTATAATATGTGCATAATTCAACCGAAGGGGGTCACGACATGATAACCGCCGGACAACAGGGATTTATTAACAAGGCGCTGCCCATATTCAAGAGAGACGAGCGGATTGCAGGTGCAGCCCTGGGGGGCTCGTATGTGCGCGGCGCCATGGACGAGTACTCCGACCTCAATTTCATCGTCGCCATCATGCCGGGGCACGTGGACTCCGTCATGGCCGAGCGGCATGAAATCGCGGAAAAGCTCGGCACGCTGCTCTCGTATTTCCCGGGCAACCACGCCGGACTGCCCAATATGCTCATATGCCTGTACGACGAGCCGCTCATACACGTGGACTTGCACTTTATTCCGCTGGAGGCCTTGAGGCACCGCACGGAAGACCCCGTAATCATATACGAACGCGGCTCGCTCCTGACGGACGAGTTCGCCCGCGAGAAGGCCTCGGCGCCCTCGTTCGACATGCAGTGGGCGGAGGACAGGTTTTGGGTATGGATACACTACGCCGCGAACAGGGTGGCTCGCGGCGAGCTGTTCGATGTCCTCACCGCGCTTTCCGAGCTAAGGGTGCAGATACTCGGGCCCATGATGCAGATAAAGCACGGCGGGATCCCTTTCGGTGTGCGCCACATAGAGCAGCTTGCGCCGGAAGAGACGCCCATGCTGGAGCAGACCATCGCGCTGCACGACCGCAAAAGCTGCATCCGCGCGCTCAAAGCGGCCACGGATCTGTACATATATCTGCGCGGCGCCAACAAGTCCCCGGCCTACCACCGGGAGGGCGCGCAAAAGCGCGCCCTCCAATACCTGAGCCACATATCGGATAAATTCAGCCAGGACAGTTAGTACGTGTATTTGCCGCCGCCT
>JAITEC010000134.1 GCA_031282225.1 Oscillospiraceae bacterium
AAACGTAACGGAACAGACAACGGCTTGAGAGCGCGGGCGCGTTACGGTGTCCGCGCTCCCAAGCTGAACCGGCCCAAGTCTTGAAGGAGGGAAAACGGCTTGATATTTGCCTGTAAGTCCTGCGGATTTCTGTTCGAGCGTTCGACGCGGCCCGGAAACTGTCCCGATTGCGGTAAGGAACAGCAGGTGGAATATGCCAATATTCACGAAAAAATCGCCTATCTGAAAGGCAAAGAAGAAAGAATTGAAGATGCTATGTTCGCCGGAGGGTTCAGTTCCCATATAAGGTTGTACAGGACTTCGCAGATGGAACCTTGTCTTCTTGAATTCCGTCAGGGTGAGAAATAAAGGGACCCTACTCCAACGCCCTGCTGTCATTGGCTACAGGCAAGCGGCTTGTCGGGCTTCCCCCTCTGGCGTTCGGCGAAGGGGACACCAAGGCGCGGATTAAGAACGTGCTGAACTTCAGAAAACCATCGCGATGGGTTGTCGCGGTTAGCGCTATTCTGGTGATTGGGCTGTCGGTAGGGTTGGCGGTAAATAGCAGACAGGGTGCAACCACGAACCGCGATTTGCAATATATCGGTATCAACGGTTTCACACTCGGCGATATTGTCACTGATTCAATGATTGTGACACTCACGCCTACCGAACGGTACACAAGCGGCGAATATGATTATAATTTTGAAGAAGCCCGCTATTCGCTGGATGAATATACAAACGTAATCCGCAAGCTCTGGGTCAATGTGTATGAAACCGGCGTTGCCTGCTCGCTTAACGATACCTCCGTCAGAAGCCCTTGGACGGCTCTGGCTGATATTCGTGGCTATTTCGGCGAAGGAAAACAAGGCTGGCAGGACAGGTCGCAAAGACTGCGCTATGTAGAATACGCTCAAAAAGAGGGTCGCTTATCCGCAACAGTGCGGTTTGTGTATATGTTTGAAGTCAGCATCAAACTGGCCGTTTACTGACATCTCACGTTGACTTGATTTATGTCCCCCGCAATGGTATTATGGCGGCATATTTGTGAATGGGGGTAGATGCGTTGCTCTATAACAGTACGCGCGGGCGCGAGGGGGGCTATACGGCCGCTATGGCTATTGCGGGGGGACTCGCGGGGGACGGGGGGCTGTTTGTGCCGGAGGAGGCGCCGCTCCTGCCGGAGGGCGCCATTGACGCTATGGCGCCCATGCGTTACGAGGAGCGCGCGGAATATGTCCTGCGGGAATTCTTGGACGACTTTGGGGGAGGCGAGCTCGCGCGGTATACGCGGGAGGCATATGGCACGGGCAAGTTTGACGCGGACGGCGCGGCGCCCGTGCGCAGCCTCGCGGGCGGAGACTATTTCCTGGAGTTGTGGCATGGGCCCACGTGCGCGTTCAAGGACATGGCTCTCCAAATACTGCCGAGCCTGATGACGGCGGCGCTGCAAAAGACGGGCGACGGGCGGGACGTGTGCGTTCTCGCGGCGACGTCAGGCGACACGGGCAAGGCCGCCTTGGAGGGGTTTCGCGACGTGGGCCGCACAAAGGTAATTGTGTTTTACCCGCGCGACGGCGTATCCGACATACAACGCCTGCAGATGACGACGCAGGAGGGAGAAAATGTCCTCGTCGCGGCGGTGGAGGGCAATTTCGACGACGCGCAGGCGGGCGTAAAGAACATATTCTCCGACGCGCGGCTCCGGGAGCGGCTAACAGCGCGCGGCGTATTCCTCTCGTCGGCCAATTCTATCAACTGGGGGCGCCTGGCGCCCCAGATAGCTTACTATGTATCGGCGTACTGCGATTTGGTAAACAACGGAAGCGTAGGGCGCGGCGAACATATAAATTTCTGCGTCCCGACAGGTAATTTCGGCAACATATTGGCGGGCTTCTACGCTAAAAAAATGGGGTTGCCGATAGCAAAGCTCATCTGCGCGTCAAACAGGAACGACGTACTCACGCAGTTTATCAACACGGGCGTCTACGACAGGAACCGCGAGTTCTACACGACGACTTCGCCATCCATGGATATCCTTGTGTCGAGCAACTTGGAGCGGCTGCTATACGAGATGTCGGGCAGCGACGGAACCGCTGTGAACGGGTATATGGAGGCGCTGGCGCGCGAAGGGCGCTACGCCGTGAGCGGCGCCGTGCGCGAACTCATCGCCGGGAGCTTTGAGTGCGGCAGTTGTACGGATGCGGATGCCGGACGCGCCATTGCCGATATATTCAACAGGCACGGTTATCTAATCGACCCGCACACCGCCGTCGCGTACGAGGTGCTCCGGCGTTACCGCGAGCGCACGGGCGACGGCGCGCCCACGGTTGTGGTGTCCACGGCGAGCCCGTATAAATTCTGCGGCAGCGTATTGGACGCTTTGGGCTGCGGCGCCGGAGGCGCGGACATGATAGACGCCTTGCGCGCCGCCACGGGCACCGTGGCGCCCGCGCCGCTGACGGCGCTGCGCGGCAAGCGCGAGCGCTTCACCCGCACGGTGCCGCGCGGCGGTATGCTCGCGGCGGTGGAGGAGTTTTGCCTGTGAATTCTGCCAGAATCATTTCGTTTGTCACGTCTGCGCCGTAACAAACGAGATACGAAGGATTAGCTCTCGCCGTGCGCGGCTCGCAGAGAGCATATATCGGGAAATAAATTCCCGATATATGCGAA
>JAITEC010000142.1 GCA_031282225.1 Oscillospiraceae bacterium
TCCTGCGCCGACAGCAGATGGCAATAGTCGAACGCGCGCGCGTTTATCATGTTCACTTCCACCTGGCTGCTGTATTTCTGCACGAATCGGTCGTTTTGCTCGTCGGCGCCGGGGCACATCCAGTAGTCGAGCTCCTTGAGGCACGCAAATCCGTTTGACCACAGCCTGTCGCGGTGCCCGCCGTTGAGCAGGTTCACGTCCGGCAGCACGCAGTAGCCGAACAGGCGGATATTGGGCACTCCCGCGCCGGAGGCAATACTGCGCAGCAGGAACGCCATGTCGATGAACGTGCCCGACCCCGTCCCGCCCGCTATGCCGGCGACCACGAATATCATGACGCGCTTGAGTCCGCTGTTCGCGCTCACGAGCTCCTTTATCTTGTCTTGCACTGTTTTATGTACTTTGTTTATATTTTCAAACAGCATGAGCCGACCGAGCTGGCGGTATCCGCCGGCGCCGTCGAGCGCCAGTACGGAATCCATGCCGTCGTACCAGTCCCATACGGGATCCCCGGCGGCGGCCGCCCTGCCGCGCTCCGCCACCACGCTGGGGAGATTGTCCACGGCCAGCGAGCAAAACTCGGAGCCGAATTGGTCGAACGTCGCAATGCCCCATGTCTTGGACTGCGTGTTCTTGTCCGTATCGAAAGCCAAAAAACCTATGTTTTTCGGCGTGTCGCCCACTATTTTGCCGTTTACCTGCGGGAGGACCATGCGCCGCTTTACCTCGTTTTTTATGCGTATGAGCATGTCGGCGCCAGTGCCACCCAGGCCGACGAACAGCGTGGCGGTGGTCTCGTCGGGATCCACGCGGGCGGCGTCGTAGTATATTCCCCCGCCCTTGTTGAGCAGCAGCTCGTTTTCAAGTCTCTCGCGCGCGATTGTCGAAAGCGCCATATGTCAGACCACCTCTCTAAAAGTCGAACTCCGTGCCGCCGGGATCCCCGCCGTAACCGCCCCCGCCCGGCCCTTGCCCGTATCCGCCGTAGCCGCCGTAACCGCCGCCGCCGCTGTCGCCGAAGCGGAACTCGTCGCGGCCTACTATCTCCGTCTCGTCCGCGAAGCCGCCGCCCAGGGATGCCGCGCTGCCTATAGATATCTCGTACATGTCGTCGTTGCGCACGAGCTCTATGCGCAGCCCCGAGCGCGCGTCGAGCTGGAAAGCGCTGTCGGAGGGTATCCTCCTGCCGTTGACGCGCACTTGGTACTGCGGGTCCACCGGCACCGTGACCTCCAGGCTATTGGGCTTGCGCGCGTAAAACACAGTGCCGTGCGTAAACCAGCTCACGTCCCTCAGGGCGGCGGCGTATGACTCGGCGTAAGCCGTGTTGTAGTCGATGACCTGCATGAGGTTGCGCTTTGCCTTCACCCTCTCGAGCTTGAACCTCGCGGCCTCCGGCGTCAGCTCGTACGCTATGGCGCCGGGGAGATTGAGCTCTATGTCAAACGAACTCAGCGGGTCGTTCAAAAACGGCTTCTTGCCCGCCTTCACCAATATCATTATGCCGGCGGCGATCAACACGAGCGCCGCAAGCCCCGCGATGGGCAGGTATCCCGACTTGGTATTCAGCTCAACAAATATCTGCACGCCGCTGCCGTCGCTGCCCTCCACGTCCAGCGTGAGCGTAGTCTTGCCGCTGCGCAGCGCCTTTATGGCCACGCTCTCGTCCGACTTGTCGTAATCCCACTCCAGGTAGTCCGACCAGTTGCCTCCGCCGCGCCTGGGGACGGACACTTTCAGCGGCATATTGTAGTCGTCGTAGTCCACAAGGTCGCTTATGTCAAAAGCCGCCTCCTCGGAAAACAGCGTCCACAGGCTAAATTTCAGCGTATCCTCGGACGGGTCGTAGAGCTCCAGCGGCGGGCCGTCGAGTATTGTGAATGTCTGTATGTTGATGGATTCGCGCTCGATTATGTCGCTGTCGAGCGTCAGGTACGCCTTGTACGTGCCGGGGGGCAGCCCAAAGTAATTTGACACGGCGCCTCGCGGGAACGCCTCCTCCACTATGTTCCCGGCGCCGTCGTCCGCGTGTAGCGTGACGGTCACCATGTCGGCCAGATCCTGGTCGTTTATGACCGTGCCGTCGCTCTCCTCCAAGTGCCACGGTATGTCCGCGCCGTCGTAATCCGTCTTCGGCAGATCCATGACGAGCGTAAGGTCGTACACGCTCAGATGCGCGAAGGTTACGGTGTCGCCCGTGGTGCCCGTGAACGTGAGCTGCCACTGGCCCTTCATCGGTTTGTAAAGGCTAATCATCGTGTACGTTCCGCCGGGATCCGCCTCGATGGACATGGTGTTCCTGTCGGGTATATTTTGGCTCGGCTCCGCGCCGTTTGGGTCCGCCACGCTCACGCCGGCAATCGGCTGGCTCGACCGGACGGTGACGGTCGTCTTGTATATGCTCTCGTTGCTCACGTCTATGGGAAACACCTGCGGCTCGCCAGTGGCTATGACAGTGGTAATATCGCCTTCCTTGGCCTCCGCCAGGTGGGCGTATATATTTTGCAGTATGCCCGGCAGCTGTTCCGCGCTCGTCGCCGTCTGCGATATGGCGCCCGTGGCTGTAGAAATGGAACTAAGCGCCTGCGTGTCCATGTTGCCGTTGTAGTTGAATCCTATCGTGTACACGGGAATGCCGCTGCCCTGCAGCTGCGCCTTCACCCGTTCGAGTGCCGCGAGCGACTCCTGCGTGGTGCGCGAGCCGGGGAACTGGCTTGATAGGTCCGTGTTGCCGTCGCTGAGCAGGATTATGACGGGCCTGCGATCGCTGCCGCCGGACGGGTCCCCGGCGAATATCTCCGCGGCCCTCTCCAAGCCGAGCGCCGTGTCCGTGTCGCCCGCGCTGTGGTACTGCATGGCGGATATGTCGTTTTTCAGCTCCCTTTGGAAGCTGACTATGTACGACCTGTCTCCAAAATCCTGCGACGCCGATATGACGTGCGTGTACATCACGTATCCAATGCGCGAGTCGGAGCCGCCGCACAGATCTATGAACTCGTTCGCGGCGGCCAGCGCCAGCTTGCCGGGATCCGAGTAATTCATGGAGCCGCTGCAGTCCACCACGAGCACAACGTCGAGGTTCAGCTTTTCAATGTCGGCGGCCGCAGCCACCGGGGACGCCCGCGTGAGCGCGGCGAGCGCGCACGCGGCGAGAAAAAGCGCCCTGGCGAGTGTGTTCTTTATATTTCTTGTCCGCATTTCATACATTCCTCCCCATCGCCAGAGATTCCGGCAAAAACAGAAAAATTACCACAATACATCGTATTGTGACATAAATGCCCAGTACTGTCAAGTGTGAATTATTTGTTAACAGCTATAAAATAACGGCGACTGCAGTGTAATTGTCCATGTTCTTGCCCTCGCCGTTCTTCTCCACCTCCTGCGTCATGGCGCGCAGCCACGACTGGGCGTCGCGGCTGCGCTTGAGGGAGGCGCACATGCGCGTTTCTTCGATGTGCTCCCAAAAACCGTCGGAGCACAGGAGGAACGCCCGACGCCCGCGCGCCGGGCATTGGCCGGATATCTCGTAGCGCGGCGAGTCCCACCTCGCGCCGAGCGCGCGCAGTATCCTGTTGCGATCCGGGTGGCTGCGGATCTGGTTCTCTTTTATCTCGCCGGAGAACACTAGCATCTGCGGCACGCTGTGGTCGAGCGTCCTCGCCTTTATCTTGTTCCCTCGAAACATGTACAGCCTGGAGTCGCCAATATGTCCCCACCGGCACATTCCGCCGATTACGGTCAGCGCGACGGCCGTGGTCATCATTCCGCTACCCCGCTCCCCCTCCGGCTGCGCCTCGAGTATCGCGTCTTGCGCGCGCGTGAACGCGCACTCAAGCAAGTCGGCTCCGCCGCCGTACTCGCCCGCGCAAAACGCGTCTCGAAGCGTCTTTGTGAATATGGCGGATGCGATCTCGCCGTTTCCGTGCCCTCCCAGCCCGTCCGCCACCGCAAAGCACCAGTTCCCGTCCGCCCCGACACAGAGCGCGTCGTCCTCGTTTGTCTCCCGTGAACCGGGTTGCGTGACCATATCGTATGAAAGCATGCCGCGCGCCCTCCTAAAAAATCTGTCTGTTAGGATTATACAACGGCTGCGCGCATACCGCAACAGTTTTTGACAATTTGCATTTTCGCAAATCCCCCCTATAATTACTCTGCGTTAACTCGGCCGCCTAACGTGGGCGCGCCGCCGCTGATCGTCGAATTGATTTGTTGACACGTCCGGCGTGTTGCTGTAATATTCAGACAGGCGAAAATAGCCGCCCCCTCGCCAAAGGTATGCGGCTATTTTCCCAAGCCGCTATGCTTTGGATACATTAACTATCTTTTTATTCAGCGAGGTACATGATGCCAAAAACACTTATCATCAACGGATCGCCACATATGGACGGGGATACGGCGGCGCTTGTCGCGCAGCTCACCGACGCCTTGGGCGGCGGCTGCGCGGAGCTTTCGGCGTACCGCGCGGACATCAGTCCGTGCGAGGA
>JAITEC010000151.1 GCA_031282225.1 Oscillospiraceae bacterium
CAATGGCGGCGGCGCCGCGTATGGGCGACACGAGCAGCATGGCGGCGCAGGCGGCGGCGAGAGTCACGCACAAAACGGCGCTGGCACGCGCGGCATCCGCCCCCGACTTAAACGTCGCCGCGAGCCCTTCGCCCGAGCTCTGGGGAAATGATAGCACGGCGAGCGCGGAGAGCGCCCTGCTGAGCACGAACCCCAGGCACAAAACCGCCATCCGCCCCGCCTCCAGCACAAGCTGCGCGCTCATGGCAAAATACAGCATCATGTAGCATACGCACCATATGACTCCAAAAGCGCCCGTGTGCGGATCCTTTAGTATCTCGCGCCGCCTCGCGGCGTCCGTGCCACCCGCGAGCGCGTCCGCCACGTCGCACAGCCCGTCTAAGTGTATGCCCCCCGTCACGGCTATGGGTATGGCGGCGAGCCCGGCGCCGCGCAGGAACGCGCCGAGCCCCGCCGCGATGCACAGCGCGCCATATCCCCACACGAGCAGCCCGATAACCGCCCCCACGAGCGGAAACGCGCACATCATGTACCTCATGCCCCCGCCGCCCCAGTCCGCGCTCGGCATGGGTATCCGCGAGAACATGGAAAACGCTAGTATTATGGGCTTGATGAATTTCACGTCACAGCCGCCCCTTCCCCCGCCGTCCTACAGCTTCCCATACGCCTCCATACCGATGTCGGCAAACGACGACGAGCCGCGGTATACGGCGAGCGCCATGTCGAGGAGAGGGATGGCGGCCACGGCGCCTGTGCCCTCGCCCAGGCGCATGCCGGCGTCGATGAGGGGATGCATGCCAAGGGCACCCAAAACCGCGGAGCAGGCGCCCTCCCCCGACCTGTGGCTCGGGAATATGGCGCAGGCGGCGGCGGGGCATATTCGCGTCGCCGCGAGGGCGCTCACGGCGCTTATGAATCCGTCTATGAGAACCGGGATCCTGTACAGCGCGCCACCCAAGAATATGCCCGCCATGCCGGCTATGTCGAACCCTCCGAGCTTGTGCAGCACGTCTATGGCGTCGTCGGCACGGGGGGCGTTTATGGCTATGGCGCGGCGAACCACTTCTATCTTGCGCTCTAAGGCGGTGTCAGACAGACCGGCGCCGCGTCCGGTCACGCTCTCGGGCGGCAGGCCGAGCAGCACGGACGCCATGGCGCTCGATGTCGTGGTGTTGCCTATGCCCATCTCGCCCGTCGCTATCAACCGATAACCGCGCCCGGCGCATGTGCGCGCTATCCCCACGCCGTGCATTATGGCGGCCTCGGCCTGTTCGCGCGTCATGGCGGGACCGTCGGCTATGTTGCGCGTGCCGTCGGCCACGCGGCAGTCCACCAGCCCGCCAAACGCGGGCCGCGTCGCCATGCCCATGTCCACAGGGATGACATCCACGCCCGCCGCCGCCGCCATGCGGCACACCGATGTCATGCCGCGCGCGAGGTTGCCCGCTACTATCATGGTCACCTCGCTGCCGGACTGCGATATGCCCTCGCATACAACGCCGTTGTCCGCGCACAGCACGGCCACGGCACGTTTGTCAATGCTAACATTCGCGTCGCCCGTCAGCTCGGCTATTTTTACCACGAATTCCTCCAAGAGCCCCAGGCTTCCAAGAGGCTTTGCGATATTGTCCCACCTCGCCTCCGCCTCGCGCCTCGCGCCGGCGTCGGGCGGGTGGACGGCGGCAATGAGTCCGTCCAGCTCCGATTGCGTCATGGCGCCAATTTCCATTTTACGCCGAGCGGGGTGTCCTCGATGGCAACCCCCATCTTTTTGAGTTTGTCCCTGATATTGTCGGCCCGTGCCCAGTCCTTCGCCGCGCGCGCCTCCTGCCTGGCGGCAATGAGCGACTCTATTTCGCGGTTGCCCGCAGTCTCATTGCGGGACACCACGCCAAACACGCCCTCGAGCTCGTCGAACAAGGCCAAAAGCGCGCCCGCAAACTCCGAGGATACCGCCTCCCCCGCAACAGCCGCCGTGTTGCCCTCGCGCACGAGCTCAAACAACACGGCCATCGCGTCCGCCGTGTTGAAGTCGTCGTCAAGCGCCCCGATAAATCTGTCGCGATATGCCCCCAGCGCGCGGGCGCGCGCGCGCTCGGATTCGCTCATGCCTCCTCCGACCCCGTGTTTTGCGAGGAACGCGTAGTTCTCACGCGCGGTCTCCAGCCGTTCAAGCGCGCTGCGCGCCTGCGGCAGGGTATCTACCGAGTAGTTGAGCGGACTGCGGTAATGGCTCATCAGCATGAGCATGCGAATGCACCCATAGCCGTATTCCGACGCCGCCTCGCGCACAGTGAAGAAATTGCCCAGGGACTTTGACATCTTCCGGTTATCTATGTTCACGTATCCGTTGTGGATCCAGTAGCGGGCGAACGGCTGCCCGCTCGCGCCCTCGGACTGGGCTATCTCGTTTTCGTGGTGCGGAAATATGAGATCCTGTCCGCCGCAGTGTATGTCGAACGTCCTCCCCAAGTACTTGCACGACATCGCCGAGCACTCGATGTGCCATCCCGGCCTTCCGGCGCCCCACGGCGACTCCCAGAGCGGCTCGCCCGGTTTTGCCGCTTTCCAAAGCGCGAAGTCCGCCGCGCTCTCCTTGGCCTCCGAAGCGTCTACCCGCGCGCCCGCGAGCAGCGCGTCGCGCGGCTGGTGCGACAGCTTGCCGTACCCCTCGAAGCTGTCCGCACGGAAGTACACGTCGCCTCCGCTCGCGTAAGCGTGGCCTTTCCCGACGAGCGCGGAGATCAGATCTATTATCTCGGCCACGTTCTCCGTGGCCCTCGGGTGTACGGTGGCGTCGCGTACGCCCAGCCCGCGCGCGTCCGTGAAATACTCCGCGATGAACCTCTCCGCGTGAGCCGCGCAAGATACGCCCTCTCCGTTGGCCGCCGAAATTATCTTGTCGTCTATGTCGGTGAAGTTCTGCACATATGTTACGGTGTAGCCCCTGTACTCAAAGTAACGCCGCAACGCATCGAACATTATCATGGGGCGCGCATTGCCTATATGTATATAGTTGTATACCGTGGGGCCGCAGGAGTACATCCCCACCTTGCCCGGCACCAAGGGGACGAATTCCTCTTTTTGCATTGTCAGCGTATTGAAAAGCTTCATGCGAGCCATACCTCCGAATCACATCTCGAAATAATATTAACACGGCGCGCGCAGCGTGTCAACGCGCGGGCAAGTAGGGATTCGGCGGCGGGCATCGCAGGTTTGACATCCTAACTATAGTATGTTACAATGCACGCTGCGCATACAATAATACCATGCGTGCGTGACCGCTGTGCCGGAAGATCGCCGCCTAGACTTAGTTATGGGGTGAAAACGCAATGAAAATTATGAAGATAAGGGAATCCGCAGAGAACTATCTGGAGACGATTCTGATTTTAAGCTATAAAAACCCCGTCGTACGCTCCATCGACATCGCCAACGAGCTAGAGTATTCGAAACCGAGCGTCAGCGTCGCGATGAAGAACTTGCGGGAGAACGGATATATAAAGATGGATGCCGACATGTACATCACGCTGACCGAAAAGGGACAGGCCATAGCGGAGAAAATGTACGAGCGCCATGTATTCATCTCCAATTGGCTGACGGAACTCGGCGTCGACCGCGCCGTCGCGGCAAAAGACGCGTGCCGCATGGAGCACGTCATCAGCGACGAGACCTTTGAGGCCATAAAGGGCAGCGTACGGCACGGCACGCTTGAATCCTCCATGCCATAACTATACCCGGAATACTTCGGCGACGCGCTCGTTGCCCCTTGCCGGGTCTATGCCAAGCGAGGCTAGCATACGGTATTCGTCCAGCGCGCCGTCCCCTTGCGCCACCGCCTGGGCGCCGCCGTCGCTCCCGGAGGCGATGAGCGCACCGCGCTCGTACGCGTATTTCAAGCACTGCGCCTGCGCGTCCAAGACGCTCTCCAGCACGCCGCGCCTGTACTTGCCGGTATTTATCAGGTTCTCCACGGCGGCCCGCGTCGGCGTCCATACGGCGCCCGTCTGCAACAGCATGTCCGCCGTCTCCCTGTCGGGCCAATATCCGTGCTCTACGCTGTCCACGCCCGCCATGAGCGCCGCTTTAATGGCCGGCGCCCCGTTTACGTGCGCCATGACGGCAAAACCCTCG
>JAITEC010000218.1 GCA_031282225.1 Oscillospiraceae bacterium
CGTAGTATTATGTTCGTTTGGTCACTTATATTTTACCGCGAAAACGGAGAAAAGTCAGTAGCTATCGGCACTCAAAACCCGCGATTTTACTGGGCTTTTTGAGTTTCGCAATCGGCTAACATATTATTATACAGGGAGGCAACAACATGCCGGCTGGCACTCTGTATCTCGTCGCCACGCCGATAGGCAACCTTGGGGACATCTCGGGGCGCGCCGCGCAAACGCTTTCAGATGCGGATTTCATCGCGGCGGAAGACACGAGGGTTGCCATTCGGCTCCTCAACCACCTGGGCATAAAAAAACACATCGTCAGCTACCACGCCCACAGCGGTGTCCAGGGCGAGGGGCGTCTCCTGGCGCGGCTGCTATCTGGCGAGAGCTGCGCGCTGGTGACCGACGCCGGAACACCCGCGATAAGCGACCCGGGAGAGAAACTGGTCTCGCAGTGCGCGCTCGCGGGAGTGGATGTCGTCGCCGTTCCGGGGCCGTGCGCCGCGATAGCCGCCCTGACGGTATCCGGGCTCCCCGCCGGGCGCTTCACTTTCGAGGGGTTCCTGTCCACGGCAAAGCGGAGCAGGCAGCAGCACCTGGACGGGCTGCGCGCGGAGACGCGGACAATGGTCTTCTACGAGGCACCCCACAAACTGCTGCGGACGCTCCGCGATCTCCGCTGTGCCCTTGGCGACAGGCGCGTCTCCATAAGCAGGGAGATGACCAAATTGCACGAGCAGACGCTCCGCGCAACGCTGTCGGACACCGTGTCGTACTTTGAGGCGAACGTCCCGCGCGGCGAATTCGCGATTGTCATTGAGGGCGCGCCGCCTCCGCCGCCTGACAGTGCCGATATGGAATCTGCCGTTGAATCCGTCAACGCGTATGCGGATGCCGGAATGAAACTGCGCGACGCCGCCGGACGCGTTTCTTGCGAGACCGGGCTTCCAAAAAACGCGCTGTATGGCGCCGCTCAAAACTCGCGGTCCGCCGCCGGAGACATCACCCGGCGCGACTGACTGCCCCCGCGCGCGATCTTCGGCTTGCCCCAAACCGTGCCGGATCACCCCCCGGCCAGCTCGCTCAAGGAAAATTCTTTCTTGCATATCGGGCATACGTATTTCTTCGAATCGTCGTCTTTTATATCCGGCTCGTATTTCTTTAGTATAATAGTGCCTCCGTCTACATATATTTCCATTGGATCGCGTTCCATGATTTCGAGCGTGCGCCTCAACTCAATTGGCAACACAATTCTGCCGAGTTCGTCCACTTTTCTTACTATGCCTGTTGACTTCATTATTTGTCTATCCTTTCAGAGATTTAGTCGCTGAGACATTACCACAAATTGCGACAATTGTCAACATTTTTGGAGTTGGTAATTTTTTCTTCATCATTAGAAATATCTAACTATAAATTACCACGATAGCGCCCATATCGGGCCGCAATTTCCTAAAATATGTCCGACAGTGTCTTCTTGCTCAGCTCGGTAACCACCAGCTCCTGCAATTTGCACAATTCCCGGTGGACCGAGCACGGGTGCTTGTCGGTGTTGCGCGGGCAGTTGAAATCCGCGTCGATGCACGCCGCCAGCAGCGGCTCTTCTTCCGTCGCCAGCACTACGTTCAAGAGCGTGAGCTCCAGTGGGCTTTTTAGCAGCTTATATCCCCCATACGGCCCTCTGTAACCGCGGACGATGCCGGAGCGCTCCAATTTTTTCAGTATTTTATACGCGAACTGCGTTGGAACGTGCTCGTCCTCGCACAGTTGTGCCACGCTTCCCTCGCCGCGCTTTGATAGTGCCCGAATCAGCCTGATACCGTAGTCGCATTCCCGCGTTAGCAGCATGTCGCCACCGTCCATCGTCATATATTACTAATATTATACATAATTGATATAATTTGTCAAGAATATACCGAAAAATATTTTTTTTATTTTTTTGACATTTGCCGTTTTTTCTTGTCAAAACTATTCAAGCGCTATATAATAAGGAAACATGAACGCGATCGGGAGGACCGGGGCATGAAAATAAAGATATCCGCCGACAGCACGTGCGATTTGCCGCGCGGGCTGATAGACAAATACAATATAGGCATAACCCCGCTTTACATAGCCAAGGGAACGCAATCGTTCAAAGACAGCTTGGAGATCACGCCCGACGCCCTGTTTGATTACGTTGACAGCGGCGCGGGCACGTGCCACACGGCAGCCGTAAATGTCGCCGACTATTTAGAGGCTTTCACGGCGTACCTGCGCGATCACGATGCCGTAATACATATAAATATAAGCAGCGAATTCTCAACGTGCAATCAAAATGCCATAATCGCGGCGTCCGAGCTGCCAAACGTGTATGTCGTGGACTCCCTCAATCTCTCTACCGGTTCAGGCCTCCTGGTCTACGACGCCGCTATTATGGCTGCCCAGGGCGCGGCGCCGGGCGATATAGCAGACAGGCTAAAAGCCTCCGCGCCGTGCGTGGACGCGAGCTTTGTAATAGACAACCTCTCGTACCTCCACAAGGGCGGGCGCTGCTCGTCGCTCGCGGCGCTCGGAGCCAACATGCTTAAACTAAAGCCGTGCATCGAGGTAGTAAACGGGAAGATGGAAGTCGGCAAGAAATATCGCGGCGCATTTGGAAAGGCAATTTTACAATATGTCGGCGACAAACTGTCGGACGCGGACGGCATAGACGGGCGCAGGATTTTCATAACCCACACCTCGCGGGTTCCGCCCGCCGTCACGCGAGCTGTGGCCGATGCCGTTGGCGCGCGGGGGATTTTTGAGGAAATAATAGAATCCGACGCGGGCTGCGCTATATCAAATCACAGCGGTCCTATATGCCTCGGCATTTTGTTTTATAGAAAAAACAAAAAGTCCGCTTCTTGAAATTACCTCATAAATTACGTAAAATTACGAAAAAATAAAATTGGGTTCAAGTATTGCATTCCGTCCGGCGTTGTGGTAATATGACGGGGCTGCGGCGAGATGTCGCCAATGCATATCCGGGTGTGGCGCAGTTGGTAGCGCGCTTGACTGGGGGTCAAGAGGCCGCAAGTTCAAGTCTTGTCACTCGGACCAAAATGAATGGACAGCTTCGGCTGTCCATTCATTTTGGGAGCCGACGGCTCATTTAAATTTGCGGTCGTCGGGCAAAGCCCTCCGACCTGACGCGCGACTTCGCGCGGCTCGCTTATGCTCGCGACGCAAAATATCTAAATCAGGCTAAAACGCCAACAAAAAAGCCCCGTGGGGAGCGCCCCCTGCGGGGTGGAAATATCCTTGAAAGTATGCTATGATTGCGGCCACAATTCGGGGAGGGATTCATGTTGTACGAGGCACACGAGAAATCGCGCATGGACGAGCAGCCGCGTATGCGCGGCGCTTGGAATGGCGGTACGGAGACTTGAAAATCGGCATTGGCATAGATACGGGCGGTACGTGCACGGACGCCGTGGCGTATGATTTTGATACAGAGACATTGCTCGCTAAGGGAAAAGCGCTGACGACACGCGACGATCTGTCCATAGGCATAGGCCAGGCGCTTGACATGCTGCCACAGGAACTGATACGCGGCGCGGCGCTCGTATCGCTGTCCACTACGCTTGCCACAAACGCGTGCCTTGAAGGCAAGGGCGGCAGGGCGAAGCTGCTTCTGTTCGGGCTCGACGACGAGGTGTTCGCGCGATTCAACGACAAGGCCCAGTGCGGGCTCACGGCGGAGAGCGTTCGCTGCGTAGACACGCACGGTAGCGCAGACGGGCTGCGCGTGGACGAACCGGACTGGGACGCCGTTGTGGCCGAGCACGGGCAGTGGCTCGCCGACGCGGACGCGCTGACTGCAGCGGAGGTCTACTCGATATTCAGCGGTTCCCCCTGCGAAAAGCGTTTCAAAAAGCTGTCGGAGGAGTATTTTAAGCTCCCGTGCGTCTGCGCCGGGGAGCTCACGAGCGGGATAAACGTGCTCGTGCGCGCCGCGACGGCGCTTCTCAACGCGAGGATGTCGCCTATAGTGCGCGAGTTCGTCGAGGCAGCCGCCGCGAACTTTGCCGCCAGGCAGTGCCGGGCGCCCGTGATGGTAGTGCGGAGCGACGGCAGCCTCATGTCCTCCGGGCTCTCGAGCCTGCGGCCCGTGGAGACGGTGCTGTCCGGTCCCGCCGCGAGCGTACTGGCGGGGAAGAGCTTCTGCGACGCGCAGGACTACATCGTAGTCGATATGGGCGGCACGACTACCGATATATCCGTGGTGCGCGGGGGCAGACCGGTGACGGCGGATGGCGGAATAGAAATAGGGGGCTGGAAGACATCCGTAAAGGGCGTACACGTCACGCCCTTCGCGCTCGGAGGCGACAGCGCCGTCCGATTGAGGGACGGCAAGCCCAGTGTCTTCCAGCGCCGCGTGATGCCGCTGTGCGTGGCGGCGCGCCGCTGGCCTCAGATAAATACGATGCTCGCGGAGCTATTGAAAGGGGACCATATAAACCAATTCCCGCTCCACGAGTTTTACTATCTTGTACGTGAGCCCGCCGCCCAAAAGAGCTACGACGCGGACGAGCTCGCGCTCATAGCGGCGCTCAGGGACGGACCGTGTATGCTCGAAAACCTAGGTGCGGCGGCGGGCATCGATCTGTACCACTTTGACGGGGAGCGGCTGGAGGCGGAGGGCGTCGTCATGCGCTGTGGGCTGACGCCCACGGACTTTATGCACATAAAGGGCGACTACACCGAGTACGACGGAGGGGCGTCGGCGCTCGCCGCGCGATACCTTTTGCGCGGCATGAGACGCAAAGACGCGCCGGGCGCCGCAGCGGAACTGGCAAACGAGGTGTACGCCACTGTAGAGGGGCTCCTGTACGAAAACCTGCTCCGCGCTATCCTCGCGCACGAGTACCCCGCGCACCTCGGTAGAGGCATAGGGACGCAGACGGAATTCCTTATAAGGAAGACATGGGAGAACCGTGACACGGACGGCGGCGCGCTGCTGCGCCATACGTTCGGCTCGAACGCCGCGCTCATCGGCATAGGGGCGCCGACTCACGTGTTCCTGCCCGCGGCGGCGCGGGCGCTCGGCGCCGAATGCATACTGCCCGACCACGCCGAGGTCGCCAACGCGCTCGGGGCGCTGAAGGCGGATATAAACGCCGTGGCGCGCGTGGAGATTTCACAGCGGGTGGCACCGTCGGGAGAGAACTATTACATAGTGCACGCGCCGTCGGGGAGCGTCAAGTTCGGCAATTTGGAAGACGCGGCGGAGGCGGCCAAGGCGGCGGCGGAGCAGGCTGCGCTGAGGGAAGCCCGTCTGCGCGGCGCCGCGGGATCACTTGACGCGAACACGTATATGGAAAGCCACAGCGCCGCAAGCAGATGGGGCTCGGACGTGAGCCTCGGCCGCGCCGCCGTCTCCGAAGTCGCCGTGCGCCTTGGATGAGACAGCGCCCAGCTCTTGAATACAAATATCCTTTGAATCGCCGGGGGAGGGTTCATGAAATGCAGGTCACCGCGCTTGGGCGCACAGGGGCACCGGTCACCGTGGCGGGCCTCGGGTGCGGCGGTTTTTCGCGCATCGGCATCGACAAGGGCCCCGGGCACGCCGCCGGGATTGTCCGCTCGGCTTATGAAAGCGGCGTGAATTTCTTCGACACCGCATACGTCTACGGTACGCAGGAGGCGGTCGGCCGGGGGCTGGCGGGCGTGAGCCGCGACAAATACGTGCTCTCCTCCAAGTTCCCGTACCGCAGCATGGACGGCCGGCGCCTCGCCCCTGAGGATATCTCGCGCTGCCTCGACGAGAGCCTTCGGCTCCTGGGCACCGACTATATCGACATTTGGCATATCCACGCGCTGGACGCCGGGGACTACGAGTGGGCAAAGAGCGCCTTGCTGCCTGTCATGCACTCGGCCCGGGAGAGCGGCAAAATACGGTTTCTCGGCGTCACGGAGCAATTTGCCGTCGATACGTCTCACGAAATGCTGAAACTCGCGCTGCCGGAGGCGCTGTTCGACGTCGTCATGGCAGGGTACAACATACTCAACCCGAGCGCCGCCAAAACAGTATTGCCCGTCGCCGCCGCGAACGGCACAGCCGTGCTGTGTATGTTCGCCGTGCGCTCCGCGCTGCACGATCCCAAACAGCTCAGGGTCGACATCGGGCGCATACTGGACGCGGGGCAGGGCGGCGCGGGGCTGTCGGCGTCCTCGCTGGACTTCATCGTTGGCTCGGGCGCGGCAAGGTCGCTGCCGGAAGCGGCGTACCGCTTCTGCCGCCACGCGCCGGGCATAACCGTGACGCTCACCGGCACAGGTAACGCCGAGCATCTGCGCGAAAACCTCGCCGCCATAAATGCCCCGCCCCTGCCGGAAGATGTCATGCGACGGCTCGGGGAGCTCTTCGGCAATGTCGATTGCGTGAGCGGGCAGTGAGCCAACTAAAAACCCATGTTTTTCAGCTGCGCCGCAATGTCTACGTACACATCGCAAATATCGGACACACATCCGTCCCCCAGCCCTATCGTCAGCCTCCTGCGGCGCGCGTCCGTCACGTCGATATGGGATGCGCCCCGGTTTGCCGCTCCGCGCAGGATACCTTTAAAATTCGCCCACTTCGCGGATCCCGGCGTGACAAGCCCGTCGTTTTCCCCTTCAACCAGCCTTACGAAAAAATGCGGTACTGCCATAAGTATGTCACTGAAGGAATTGCGCATGACAGCCGCGTAGCTCTGGTAGTACACGCGCTCGGAGTCGGGGTTCATCTCGTTGAATAATTCCGCCTCTTTCGTGGAAAATATTCTGCTGGCAGTGAAAAAATCAGGGTTCTTGTCGCCGAGCATACGAAAAACGAGGTCTATCGGCGCGCTGAAAACCTTATACAGGAACTTTGGCATCCTATAAAAAATGTCATATGTTTTCGAGCCGCGGTGAGGCGTGGCAATAGTGGTCAAGCTGGCAATATGGTTCGCCATCCCCAGCGCGGAAATGAGATATCGGGCTTCCAATCCGCCCTTTGAATGCGCAATGATATTGAGCTTTTCACAACCCGTGCCGCGAAGTATGTCATTTACGCGATCCCTTATCACACCGGCGTTGTATTCGACCGTGCCCCAACCGTCTTGGTATCCATGGTAGACAGACGCCCCGCGCCGCTCCAGCGCCTCGGGGATCCTGCCCCAATAGTTGGCGCGCTTGAAATCGCGCGCCCCTGCGCCGTGCAAAAGCAGCAAAGGATACCGCGTGCCGCATATATTACCGTCCGCGCACAACATAAATGCACACCCCCTTTTGTCCGTGGCCTAAAGCCAATCGATGCAGCAACTCCTTGCGCAATTTGCTTACCCGCAATTTGCCGCAATTTGCATACCGTGCACCGTTGCCGAATAAATTCGTTTGCAGCCATTTTCGCCCTCTCGTCCTTTTCGCCTATGGCGAAAAGAATTTTTGCGCAGGAGTGCGCCCCGTGCGACGGAGCAAAAATTGTCATATTCCGCAGTTTCCGGGGATTCATTCCCCGGAAACTGCTCTTTGCGAGCGTCGCAACGCGAG
>JAITEC010000081.1 GCA_031282225.1 Oscillospiraceae bacterium
TCATCGCGCTGATCATGTCCTCCCAGCCCTCGCATGCGCTCATCTGCCGCTTCCCTCCACGTCCGGTTCTTTTTGCTTATGACGTATTTCCGCACCAATTGTTCCGTTTTTTGCGAGAATTTCCGCCAGCGCGGCTCTGGCGCGCGACAGCCTCGACTTTACGGTGCCCTCTCCGTGCCCTATGACGACCGCGATATCGGCGTAACTCATGCCGGAGACCTCGCGCAAGAGAAGTATCTGCCTGTGCATAGGGGGCAAAAGGCCCATGGCGCGGTTTACGGCGTCTGTCAATTCGCGCCGCAACAGCGCGTCCTCGGGCAGCCCGCGCACATCGGGTATTTCTATCTCGCGCTCCTGTCCATCGCCGCTCAGGCTCACCATTTCCCCGAGGGCCGACTCCCTGGCCCTCTTGCGAAGCAAATCCGTGCAGATATTGTACGTGATCCTGTATAGCCACACGCCGAACCTGCACTCGCCTTTGAACGCGCCCAAATGCGTGTACGCGCGCAAAAACGACTCTTGTGAGGCATCCAAGGCGTCGTTGGCGTCGCCCGTCAGCCGCAGGGCCAGATTGTACACCTTTTTTTGGTTGTCCAGCACGAGAGCCTCGAACGACGACTGATCCCCGTCCAATACGCCCTCAATGGCCGCCCTCTCCTCCTCGGATGTCAAACGCTCACCTCCCGGCGCCGCGCCGCGCGCCGCGCAGTTGTCCCGTTATCTCGTACAAGTCGTCCGCACAGGCAATTGTCGATATCCGCTCCCTGTACTTTGCCGCGTGCGGGATGCCGCGCAAATACCACCCGTAATAACGTCGCGCCTCAAGGCACGCGACACGCTCGCCCTTGCGCGCCACGGACGCCTCGAACTGGCGT
Organism: Oscillospiraceae bacterium; assembly: GCA_031282225.1. Classification (GTDB taxonomy): domain Bacteria; phylum Bacillota; class Clostridia; order Oscillospirales; family Oscillospiraceae; genus JAISBX01. Next base: position 876 of record JAITEC010000081.1, read on the forward strand.
GCCGCGACATCCAGCCTCTCCGCGAGCGTTGGCGGCGGCGGCACGCTATCGCCGCGCAGGGCGGCGATAGCCTCCCTGAAAATCCACGGGTTTCCAAAAGCGCCCCGCCCTATCATGACCATGTCGGCGCCCGTGTAACGCAGTATGCGCACCGCGTCCTCGGCACTGAACACGTCGCCGTTGGCGATGACCGGTATCGCGACCGCGCTCTTCACATCGCGTATGGCGCCCCAGTCGGCCGTTCCGGAGTACATTTGCGCGCGCGTCCTTCCGTGCACCGTTACGGCCGCCGCGCCCTCTCCTTCCGCCGCCCTTGCTATCTCCGCGGCGTTTACGCTGCCCTTGTCCCATCCCTTGCGTATCTTTACCGTGACGGGACACGGCACGGCAGAGACAACGGCGCCAATCACGCGCCTGGCGACGGCAGTATCCCTCATGAGCGCGCACCCGTCTCCCCCGCGCACGACCTTGCCCACGGGACAGCCCATGTTGATGTCGATGAACTCAGCACCCGTCAGCTCGTGCGCCATGGCGGCGGCGCGCCCCATGCACTCGGGGTCGCTGCCGAAAATCTGCACGCCCGCCGGATGCTCGCCCTCGCCCATGCTCAGCAGCGCGCGCGTCTTGCCGCCTTGATGCACGAGCGCTTTTGAGCTGACCATCTCCGTGAACGTGAGTCCGGCGCCGTATTGGCGGCATATGGCGCGAAATGCCGCGTCGCACACCCCCGCCATTGGGGCCAGCGCCAGCCGGGAGTCTATCTTTACGCCGCCGATGGACACGCCCTGCGCACATCCGGCCGCATCAGATCTCCACGACATATTTGTCGAGCAGCCTGGCGGGGTGGTACGACATTTTGGACGTGCGCAACCCCTGCACCCCGTCGTCTTCCTCGCGGTTTATGTACGCGGCGCCGCCCGCGAACGCTTTAGCGAACTGGTTTACAAGCATAGGGTACGCGCCCTGGTACTCCGTGTCCGCCTTTTCGATGTGAACAAACAGCGTATCCCCCACCAGCTCCCCGAACGAAGCTCCGGCTATGCTCCCGCCTACATACAGCGCCCCGCCGAATTGCCTGTATGCGGCGTAGTTGTCAATGAGCTCTATTGTCTTTACATTGCCCTCGTTATACGCCTGGTAGTCCTTCACGTGCTCGGACGAATACCGCACGAAGAACTCCCGAACATCGTCGAGCCCGCCCGGCGCGACGCGCTCAAACGACCAATCGGGGTACTCTCGCACAAATTTGTTTATGTGGTTGCGCTGCCCGCTGTAGCGCCTGCCCGAGAGGTCCATTATGTCCCGCGCGTCGTATAGATAGTCCGACCACGCCCTGTCGGTGTAAGCGCGCGCGTGCGGGTACATCCCCTTTATGATTTCCAGCATCGCCTCGGAAACGGCGCAAAGGCGCGCGCCGATACCGTGTTGCGCGCAATGGCGCAGCAAGCCGTCAAACGCCCGTCGGCTGTGCGCGCCGTCCCCGCGCGGCACCGCGAAAGCGATATCGCCCGTCAAGTAACGCACCTGCAGGTACAAGACCCCTTCGGACACGGCATAGCTCGTCCCAAACATGTCTCTCCACAGGAACGTGCCGCCTATTGTGCAGTCGCACAGCCTGCACTCGTTCCCGGCAAAAAAAGGCCTCAATTCATCCATTGTGTCCAATGTAAGCGCGTGAAACTCCAAAATTCTCCACCCAGTCCTACTTAGCCCGGCTCAGCGCATCCCTGTTCTTGAAGAAATACTCAATGCCGGACACCATTGTAGTCGTCGTAATAATGGCGACGCACATATGTACGCACCACGCGGGTACGCGGAAGAACATTACGGCAAGGCACAGCATGGTGGACGCCGTCTTTATCTTGCCAAGGCGTGCCGCTGCTATTACCCTCCCGTTGTCCGCCGCAATGAGTCGCAGCGCCGTTACGGCAAATTCCCGCACGATTACTATCAATACGGCCCACGCGGGCATAACGCCCATCTCCACGAACCATACCATGGCGGCAAACACGAGCGCCTTGTCCGCAAGCGGATCCATGAATTTGCCAAAATCCGTCACCTGCCCGCTCCTGCGCGCTATGTAACCGTCGGCGAAATCCGTGGCGCCCGCCAGCGCGAATATCGCCAGCGCCGCGTAATTGCTCCAGGGAAACCTCATATAAAGCACGCCCAAAAACGCTGGGATAAGTATTACCCTCAACATCGTCAGCTTATTGGGGGTGTTCACGTTATCATCACCTCGGTTTGTATCGGCCTTGCCGTTACGCCGCCGTCGGACGCGGAAGTTATTACGACCTCCACGAAACTCCCCCGCGACAGGCCGTCTCCCTCGACGAGTATCTCGCCGTCCACCTCCGGCGACTCGGCATAGCTGCGCGCGGCGTACAGCCCCCGCTTGCGGCGCTCTTCAATAAGCACGGTGCAGCGCGACCCCACGCGGCCGGCATTAAATCCGTCCATGACGCGCGACTGGATATCCTCCAGCAGCCGCGCGCGGCGAAGAGCCGTGTCAGTGTCGGG
>JAITEC010000090.1 GCA_031282225.1 Oscillospiraceae bacterium
AACGCCTCCCAGCTCACGCAATTCTTAAAGTGCTCCCACGTGAGTATCTCAAAGCCCGGCACAAAGAACAGCGCGAGTCCGATGAGCGCGACTATCGTCACATTGAACACTGGGAACCACGACGACAGTATCCACAGCGCTATCATGACGACGATGATGACGAGAACGTATATCTCCTTTTTGCCGAGCGATCCTTTTACAGTGACGCTGCCGATGTACCTCTGGATTTTCTCCCTTGAGATAGCCGCCGGTTTCATGATCTTGATACAGAAGAGCCACGCGAGCGGGAGCGTCGCAGCCGCCAGCGGTATGCCAAAAAGCATCCAGTCTACAAAACGCACGCGTATTCCGGGTACGAGCATCTCGAGCTGGCTTATGGCGAGCATATTTATCGAAGAACCGGCGGGCGTTATCATGCCGCCTATCATCGAGGCCACGGGCAGCGCTATCATGTAACATCTGGCGGTGCGCTTACGCTCGTCCTTATCTTCATATATATCCAGAAAGTTGTTGATTATCGGTATGAATACGGCCGCTGCCGCCACATTTGAGATGACGGAGGACAGAACAGCCACGCAGAGCATGATGGCAAATAGCAGCATGTTTATGTTCTTGCCAAACGCTTTCATCAGCTTTAGCAGCAGTCTCTTGGAGAGCGGCAGTACGGTCAGCGTCTCCGATATGCCGAACGACGCGAGCACAAAAAACAGCGTGGCGTTTGTATAGCCCGACAGCGCGGTCGGTACGGACGTGCTACCGTTCTCTCCGGGAGCGCAATTGAACAGCACCATCATAGTCACGGTGAGCAGACACGTGATGCCTATTGGGAACACCTCTGTGACAAGCAGCACGATGACCGCGAGCAGAAGACCGAGCGTGTTCCGCGCCGCTATCGGCAGCAGCTCGGTCGGATGGACAAAAAATGTCCCAACCAATATAACGATCGCGAGAACAAGCCCTATTTTCTGTAACTTTCTCAAATTGATACCTACTCTCTCTAGCGGTACATCCCGCCGTTTATATTGATGGTCGCACCCGTTATAAAGCCCGCGTCCTCTGAGGCGAGGTACGACACGAGCGACGCCACCTCCTCCGGCTTGCCGACGCGGTGGAGCACTATGGCGGCTATGTTGGCGTCGTACGCCTCCTTTGGCATAGCGGCCGTCATGTCGCTCTCGATAAGGCCGGGCGACACCGCGTTCACCGTGATGTTCTTAGGCCCGAGCTCTATGGACAGCGTCTTTGTCAGTCCGATTATGCCAGCTTTTGCAGCGGAATAGTTGGTCTGCCCGAAGTTGCCCATCTGCCCCGACATGGATGTGATGTTGATAACGCGCCCCCAGCCGGCCTCGCGCATATATTTGGCGGCGGCGCGCGTCACGAGGAACACAGACTTTAAGTCGGTGTCTATGACGGCGTCCCAATTCTCCTCCGTCATCTTCATAAACGACTTGTCGCGCGTTATCCCGGCGTTGTTGACGAGGATATCGACGCTCCCGAGCTCGTCGAACGCCCGCTTTACCATCGCCTCTACCTCGTCCGCCACAGTGATGTTGCACGCTATCGGCAGCACAACGCCGCCAGTCTGCGCGCGCAGTTCCTCCGCCGCTTTTTCGACGCCCGCCTGCGTAGTAGCGGAGATGACTACCTTCGCGCCGTCGAGCAGCAGTCGCCTCGCCATCGCCTTGCCGAGCCCGCGCGCCGATCCCGTCACGATGGCCGTTTTACCGTCGTGTGATCCCATATGGAATACCCCCTCTTGTGAATTGAGAATTGCGTTGTATACTCCGTCCTTTTCGCGAAGCGCCTTTCACATGAGCGCAACTGCCATTGTATTGAGCTTGTTGCGCGCGCTGTCGGAGCGCGACGTGGCGATGAAGGGCATCTTCGCCCCCAGTATGGCGCCGGCGGTCTGGAAGCCGGCGAGCAGGCGGATGGCCTTGTCGAGCACGTTGCCAGTGACGAGGTTAGGCGCTACCAATATGTCGGCCTGCCCGGCGACGGCGCTGCGCACGCCTTTTGTCACGGCCGCCTCGCGGGAGAGCGCGAGATCGAGAGACAGGGGCCCGTCCACTGTGCAGCCGCGAAGTTCCCCCCGCTCGCACGCCTTTGAGAGCATGGCGGCGTCCACGCACTCGGGCATCGAGGGGTTCACCGTCTCCACGGGCGCCAGTATGGCGACTTTCGGCTCGGGAATGCCGAGCCTGTGCGCGAGAGAGACGGCGCTGCGGACTATTTGGAATTTTGCCTCGTAGTCGGGCGCCACGTTTATCACGCAGTCCGTCACTATGCCGAGCCTGCCGGCGCGCGTGTCCTCGTACACCGTGGCCTGGCTGAGCAGTGCTTTCTTGCCAAGCAGGCCGAGTTCCTTGTTCAGCAGCGCGCGGAGATATATAGACGTGTGCAATATGCCCTTTACGGGCAAGTCCGCGCGCCCGTCGGCTACCATCCTTGCCGCCAGGGCGGCTGCTTTCGCCTCGTCGTCCTCGTCGATGATCTCCCAGTCGCCGGGGCGCTCGCCGAGGCCCTTGAGTATCTGAGAAATTTTGCCGACCTCGCCGATGAGGACAAAGTCCATGATGCCGAGCCTGCGCGCGTCCGCTGCGCTCGCCAGCACGTCCCCGTCGTGCGCCGCCGCTATGGCGCCTTTTTTACGGATTCCCGCCGTCTTGACGTGTTCGAGTATATCCGCGAATGAATTAAACAAATGCAATACCCCCTTTGAGAGTTGAGAGTTGAGAGTTGAGAGTTGAACGGGGCGGTTTATGCGAAAATTTGCATTTTCGAGGGGTCGCGGAGGACGGAGAGGGCGCCGAGGGCGAGCGATTCCATCTCGTTCTCGCCGGGGTACGCCGTGACTTTTGAAATGAACGAGAGCCTTTTGGATATGTACTCCACTATGTCCTCGCCGTACGCCATGCCGCCCGTGACGAGTATGGCGTCCACCCTGCCGCTCAATACCGCCGCCAGGGCGCCCGCCTCCTTGCACGTCTGATACAACATGCCCTCGAGGTAAAGCGCGGCGTCGGGGCTTGTCTTTGCCATCTCCTTGACGGTGAGCACGTCGCTCTCGCCCAGGTACGCGACGAGGCCCCCTTTGCCGTTTATCATATCGGAGACCTCTTTTTTTGTGTATTTGCCCGAGAAGCACACGTCGACAACGGACTGCGCCACAAGCCCGCCGGAACGGTTTGTCGAGTACGGCCCCTCGCCCTCGATGCCATTGTTGCCGTCTATCATGGCGCCTTTCTCGTGCGCCGCCAGCGTTATGCCGCCGCCCATGTG
>JAITEC010000094.1 GCA_031282225.1 Oscillospiraceae bacterium
GGGAATATAGTATGATAAAGCTCAAATCTCCAAAGGAAATTGAGTTGATGAGGCGCGCGGGACGCATAACAGCCGGTGCGCGCTCGCTTGCGGGCGAGATGGCCGTAGTCGGAATGAAAACAAAGGAGATCGACGGTGCCGTACACAGTTTTATCGTGTCGAAAGGCGCGACCCCGGCATTTTTGAACTACGGGGGGTTCCCCGCCAGCGTGTGCATCTCGATTAACGAGGAGGTGATACACGGAATACCCGGCAATAGACGGCTGCGGGACGGGGACATCGTAAGTATGGATGTAGGCGCCGTGAAAGATGGGTTTATAGGGGACTGCGCGGACACTTTCATAGTCGGCCGCGCGAGCGAGGAGGCAGTAAGGCTTGTCGAGGCGACGCGCCGCTGTTTCTTTGAGGCGCTGCGCTTCGCGCGGCCGGGATTCAGGGTGTCGGATATTTCCAGTGCGGTGCAGGGGTGCGCGGAGATGAGCGGATTTTCCGTAGTGCGCGAGTTCGTTGGGCACGGCGTGGGTTCCAAGCTCCATGAGGAGCCTTCGGTGCCCAATTTTGTGGACAGACCGCGCAAGGGACCCGACCCCCGGATTATACGCGGCATGACCATAGCAATTGAGCCCATGGTAAACGCGGGGAATTACGCGGTCGCGATTAAAAAAGACAGGTGGACGGTAATAACAAACGACGGGTCGCTTTCCGCCCACTATGAAAACACCGTCCTCATAACGGACGGGGACCCGGAGATACTGACGGTGGCGGAGGACACGCGCCATGGAACTTGAGATGGCGGACATAGTGGTGTCGCGCAACGGCCGGGATCGGGGCAAGAAATTTTTCATCGTGGGACTGGACGGAGGGGAATACGCGCTGCTCGCCGATGGCAGGGGGCGCAGGATCGAAAAGCCAAAGCGCAAGAAGGCAAGGCATGTTGTGTTGGATTTCCGCAACAGGGATGGCAGGACAGCCGTCAAGCTGCGCAACGGCGAGCGAGTGACGAACAGCGAGTTGAGGAAGGCGATTGCGGAGTACGCCGCTGCGCGTACGGCGGATAAAGGGGGCATATAGGCTTGGCAAAGGACGACATGATTGAGTTGGAGGGCATTGTGGTCGAGTCGCTGCCCAACACGATGTTTCAGGTGGAAATAGGCGAAGGGCATAAGATATTGGCGCATATATCAGGGAAACTGAGGATGAACTTTATCCGCATATTGCCGGGAGACAGGGTGACGATCCAGATGTCGCCGTATGATCTCACGCGCGGCAGGATAACGTGGAGAAGCAAGTGACGCGTGTCCACAGTACTATATTCGGTTAGGGGTGAGCGGCAGTGAAAGTGAGACCGTCCGTAAAAGCTATGTGCGAGAAATGCAAGGTCATCAAGCGCAAGGGCAAGGTAATGGTTATATGCGAGAATCCCAAGCACAAGCAGAGGCAGGGATAGGCGCAGATGGAAATGGCTAAATGACATTTTGTGAAAGGAATGGTTTATAAGACATGGCACGTATTGCCGGCGTTGATTTGCCAAAAGACAAGAGAATAGAGATAGCGCTGACCTATGTGTTCGGCATAGGGCTGACTAGCTCCCGGAAGATACTCGCGACCACGGGCGTGGATCCCGATACAAGGGTGAAGAATTTGACGGACGCGGAGGAGACCGCGCTGCGCGAATGCATAGACAAGGGCTACACCGTGGAGGGAGATCTGCGCCGTACGGTGGCGCTGGACATAAAGCGGCTGACGGAAATCGGAAGTTACAGGGGGCTCCGCCACAGGCGCGGGCTTCCCGTTAGGGGTCAGCGGAGCAAGACGAACGCCCGCACCCGCAAAGGGCCCAAGCGCACGATTGCCAACAAGAAGAAGTAAGGAAGTGATATGTAATGGCGGCACCTAAGGGAAAAAAAGTAAGAACGCGCAGGCGTGAACGGAAAAACATTGAAAAGGGCGCGGTGCATATCAGTTCGTCCTTCAACAATACGATGGTCACGATAACGGATACGCACGGCAATGCCCTGTCGTGGGCGTCCTCAGGCGGCATGGGATTCCGCGGTAGCAGGAAGTCGACGCCGTTCGCGTCGCAGACAGCGGCGGAGACGGCGGCGAAAGCGGCGATGGAACACGGGCTGAAGACCGTCGAAGTGTTCGTAAAAGGCCCCGGTTCGGGGCGAGAGGCCGCTATAAGGGCGCTTCAAACAGCAGGGCTCGAGGTCACGATGATAAAAGATGTCACGCCGATCCCGCACAACGGGTGCCGCCCGCCGAAGCGGCGCAGGATATAGGGAGCATAAGGGGAGGTTACAGTTATATGGCGAGATATACCGGCGCTGTCTGTCGTCTATGCCGCAGGGAGAGCCAGAAGCTATTTCTCAAGGGAGACAGGTGCTATACTGACAAATGCGGGCTGGGCCGCAGACAATACGTGCCGGGACAGCACGGACAAGGGCACAACCAGGGACGCTCGAAGGTCTCGGAGTACGGTACGCAGCTACGCGAAAAACAAAAGGCCAAACGCTACTACGGCGTACTGGAGAGCCAGTTTAAGGGATATTTTGAGCTTGCCAGCAAGCGCAAGGGCAAAACGGGCGAAAACCTGTTGTCCATATTGGAGTCGCGTCTCGACAATACCGTCTACAGGCTGGGGTTCGCCATGAGCCGAGCCGAGGCAAGGCAGATGGTGAGGCACGGTCATTTCACCGTGAATGGCAGGCGCGTGAATATACCGTCGTTTCTCGTGAAAACGGGCATGGTGGTAGCCTTGAAGGATTCTAGCAGGTCGCTTGACAAGTTCAAGATGGTCATAGAGGCCAATTCCTCGCGGCAACCGCCGAAATGGCTGGAGTACGACGTGCAGTCGCTGTCCGCAAAAGTGACGGCGGCGCCGGCGCGGGAGGATATCGATCTACCGGTGGAGGAGCAACTGATCGTCGAGTTGTATTCGAAATAAAAAGCCCTCGTTATTTTGGTGGCCGATAAGAACAGGCAGGACAACTTATGACGATAACGGCGGAATTGTCGGCGCCAACATTTTAATGGATGTTCAGCCGATGACGCAACAAGGAGGGTGAATATGGTCGAAATCGAAAAACCGAGCATAAGGTGCATCGAGGCGCCCGGCGACGACAGCTACGGCAAGTATGTCGTCGAGCCGCTTGAGCGCGGTTATGGTACGACTTTGGGGAATTCGCTGCGCAGGATAATGCTCTCGTCGCTTCCCGGAACGGCGGTCACGTCGGTAAAGATAGCCGGCGTGCAGCACGAGTTCACTACGCTTCCCGGCATTAAAGAGGACGTTACAGAGATAATTTTGAATATCAAGAGCATAGTAGCGCGGCTTCATACACAGCGCCCGAAGATAGTATACATTGAGGCGCAAGGCAAGGGAGAGGTGAAAGCGGGCGACATCAAGGCGGACGGCGAGGTAGAGGTGCTAAACCCCGAGCTCCACATCGCCACGCTAGACGAGGACGCGACGTTGAATATTGAGATGACGCTTGACCACGGGCGCGGATATGTGTCGGCAGAGAGGAACAAGCTCTCGCAGCCGGTCATCGGCGTCATTCCGATAGATTCTATATATACGCCTGTGTTAAAGGTAAATTACACGGTGGAGAACACCCGAGTGGGCAATGTCACAGATTACGACAAACTGACAATTGAGGTGTGGACCGACAAGACTGTCCCGGCGCGTACGGCGGTATCTATGGGAGCCAAGATCCTGTGCGACCATTTCTCGCTGTTCACGGACTTGTCGGACGCCGCCACGACACGGGCGAATATCGCGGAGAAACTGAATATCCAGCGCGAGCGCGTGCTTGAGATGACTATCGAGGAGCTCGATCTGTCGGTACGCAGCTTCAATTGCCTAAAGCGCGCCAATATAAACACGGTGGAGGACTTGATATCAAAGACCGAAGACGAGATGATCAAGGTGCGTAACTTGGGCCGCAAATCGCTTGAGGAGGTCATGCACAAGCTGTCTATGATAGGCCTCACGCTGACCAATGAGGAAAACACCTGAAAAAGGAGGTATTGACAAATGCCCGGTACACGTAAATTGGGAAAACCCACGGACCAGAGGCGAGCCATGCTCCGGCAGCAGGTCACCGACTTTCTGGACCATGGCAGGATGGAGACGACGGTGACGCGCGCGAAAGAGATAGCGCCGATTGCCGAGCGCATGATAACCTTGGGGAAACGTAACACGCTGGCCTCGCGTCGAAGAGCGCTGCGGTTCATAACGCGAGAGGACGTAGTCACAAAGGTTTTCGACACGACGGCGCCCGGTTACTCGGAGCGAAACGGCGGTTATACGCGGTTGACACGCATAGGCCCCCGCAGGGGAGACGCTGCGGAGATGGCAATAATTGAACTTGTGTAAAATTGTCCCGCTGCGCCAAGGGGGATTCTGGTAAAAGCATAAAACCCTGCGCGATATGCAAACGGCGTATCGCGCAGGGTTCATTTATTTTTGCGCGCTGGGTTTTCTCAGCGCGCAGCTACGCTTTGGCTAAAATTCAAGATGATCTGCGCCACCTGTGCCCTTGTGGCGCTCGCGCCAGGCAAGAGATTACCGTCGGATCCGTTAATGATGCCCTTTGCCGAGGCCCATCGAAGCGCCTCGGACGCGTAGGGCGACACGGAACCCCTGTCGGGGAACTGGTCATATGCGGGCGCGTCGCCTACTGCGGTATCAATGTTTTTGTACGTCGCGTACCTATGCATTATCACAGCCATCTGTTCGCGCGAGATATTCGCGGAGGGCTGGAAGCGCCCGTCGTCGTATCCCGTGACTATTGAGTTGCCGTTTGCCCAGCCCACGGCGCCATAGTAGTACTGCGAGGGGTCGGCGGCGTCGAGGAACTCGCCGGCGTCCGCGACAGGCGGCATCCCGGCGAGCCTGTATAGCACCGTGACGAACATGCCTCGCGTC
>JAITEC010000133.1 GCA_031282225.1 Oscillospiraceae bacterium
AGAGGCGCCTGGCTCTCCGCCGGCATCGGCGGCGACCTCGGGCGCCGTGCCATCGGACAATGCCGTGCCCTCGGGCGATTGAGTGCCCTCGGGCACATCGCCGCCCACGTCGTTAGGCAACTCAAACCTGGCGGAGATCATGATACCCGCCGCCGCCGCAGCCGCCGCCACAGCCGCCGTGAGCGCGATGAGCAGCCCCGTTGCGCCTGCGCCCGGAATGGCGAGGCCGGAAATTGGGTCAAAGGCGGACCTGAGCTCGGCGCCGCGTATAAAAAAACCGGCCGCCGCCGCCAACACGGAGAAAACAATCAAAAAAATCGGAAACCTACGCATATCAGCCATCCAGTCAAAATAAAATAAAAGGCACCGCCAATTTTACACCGGAGGCGCTCGATAAGTCAACTCAAAATTTAAATCGTCTGGCACGGCGCCGCCGTGACACTTGTTTTTTGAGGGGAAGGCATTTGAAGAAGCTCTACATGATCTCGGCGCTTGCGGCGGCGCTTGCCGTGGCGCTCACCATTGTATTCTCCGCGCGCGTGGCGGACACGCGCGGGTACTCGCTCGCGCGGGAGGGCGACGCGCAGGAAGGCGAGGAAAGCGGCGCGGGAGACGGCGGGGAAAATGGCGATGCCGAGCCGCCGCAGCGCGAGGGCGCCGGGAGCGACGCCGCGACGCAGGTGCGCGTATTGGAGGCGGACGGCACGGTGTCCAAAATGGCGTTGGGAGAATACCTGGTGGGAGTGGTGGCGGGAGAGATGCCGGCCGCGTTTGAGCCGGAAGCGCTCCGCGCGCAAGCGGTGGCGGCGCGGACAATGGCGCTGTACAGGATGGAAGTGGAACCGAACCCGCGCCACCCGGATGCCGACGTGTGCGCGGATCCCGCGTGCTGCATGGCGTATGACCCGCTCGCGCGCGCCGGGTGGAGCGCCGGCGGCGAGTACACGCCGGACATGGCGAAGATAATTGACGCCGTGCGCTCGACGGACGGCGTGTGGGCGGCATACGGCGGGGAGCCGATACTGGCGGTGTTCCACTCGTCGTCCGCAGGGCGCACGGAGAACAGCGGCGACGTATGGGGCGGGGAGCTGCCATATCTCGTGAGCGTTGACAGCCCCGAGACGCCAGGGGACAACCCCGGGTACACAGCCGCGGCGGCGGTCACGGCGGACGAGTTCCGGCGCGTCGTGACGGACGAATACGCAGACGCGGACGCGTGGGGAGATGATCCCGGCACGTGGATATCGGATGTCGCATACACGGCGGCCGGGCGCATAGCGGCGGTGAAAGCGGGGGGCGTCACCATAACGGGCGGGCGCCTGCGCGCCATGTTCGGGCTGAAATCGACCGCTGCGGACATAGAGCCTACGGGCGACGGATTTATATTCGTCACGCGCGGCAGCGGGCACGGCGTGGGCATGAGCCAATACGGCGCGAACGCGATGGCCGCCTCCGGCGCCGGCTACGCGGACATATTGCGCGCGTATTACACGGGCATAGAAATAAAGGGAGCCTAGCCCATGTTCTGCGTGGCCACTATCCCCTCGGCGCCGTACATGGCGCGAAGCTTGGGCTTTTCTATTTTGCCCGTGGGGTTGCGCGGGACATCCGCGAAAATAACGCGGCGGGGGCGCTTGTACTTTGGCAGTTCGTGGCAAAACGCGGCTATATCGTCCTGCGTGGCCGAAAGGCCCGGCTTTAGCTCTATTATGGCGGCCGCGATCTCGCCCAGGCGACTGTCCGGCAGGCCTATCACCGCCACGTCTTTAACGGCCTCGTGGGCGCTGAGGAAATTCTCAACTTGCACGGGATAGATGTTCTCCCCGCCGGAAATTATTACGTCCTTTTTGCGGTCTACGAGGAAGATGAAGCCGTCCTCGTCCTGCATGGCCATGTCGCCCGTGTACAGCCAGCCGTCGCGCAGCGTGTTCGCCGTCGCCTCGGGGTCGCGGTAGTAGCACTCCATTACGCCCGGCCCGCGCACGCACAGTTCGCCAACGTCGCCGCGCGCCGCGCCCTCGCCGGACTGCGCCACTATCTTTGCCTCCCAGCCGTATCCGGGCAGGCCGATGGCGCCCACTTTGTGGATGTTGCCCACTCCGAGGTGCACACACCCGGGCCCGATGGACTCGCTCAGGCCGTAATTCGTGTCGTACTGGTGATTTGGGAAGTGCTCGAGCCAGCGGCGTATGAGGCTCTGCGGCACGGGCTGCGCGCCTATGTGCATAAGGCGCCACTGCCCGAGCTCGTAGTCGGACAGGAGGATGTCGCCCCTTTCGAGCGCGCCCAGTATGTCCTGCGCCCATGGGACGAGAAGCCAAACTATGGTGCAGCGCTCCTTGGACACGGCGTCGAGTATGTATTTCGGCTCGGTGCCCTTGAGCAGCACGCCCTTGCCTCCAACATAGAAGCTGCCCAGCCAGTGCATCTTGGCGCCCGTGTGGTAGAGAGGCGGGATGCACAGGAATATATCGTCGCGCGTCTGCCCGTGGTGCGCCTGCTCCGCGCGGCAGGCGTGCATCAGGCTCGAGTGCCTGTGCAAGATGGCTTTTGGGAAGCCCGTCGTGCCTGAGGAGAAATAGATGGCGGCGAAGTCGTCGTCTGTCACGCGCACGTCGGGAGGCAGGCTGGAGCAGTCTGTCGTGAGCTCGTTGTAGTCTTCCGCGAAAGACGGGCACTCGGCGGCGCCGTAGAATATCATTATCCTGTCCGCACCGGCCGAGTCGGCTATTTCCTCTACGCGCCCTATGAATTCCAGCCCGAATACCAGCGCGTCCGCCCCGGCTAGGTCGAGGCAGTATTTTATCTCGTCCGGAGTATACCTGAAATTCAGCGGAACGGCGATTGCGCCCGTCTTGAGCGTGCCGAAATATATAGGCAGCCATTCGAGGCAGTTCATCAGCAGTATCGCCACCTTGTCGCCGTGGCCTATGCCGCGGCTCATGAGGAGATTCGCGAACCTGTTGGCCTTCTCGTCGAAAATGTTCCACGTTATCTCTCGCCTGTAATAGTGGCTGCGCGCCGGCTCTATCAGGTCGTATTCGCGCCACGTGACCCGCCGCGCGCCCTTCCGTTCCGGATTGATCTCCACCAGGCACACGTCGTCCCCATAGAGACGGCAGTTGTCCGCCAGTATTTGTGTTATAGGCATCCCAGGGTTTACCTCTCTTCCGAATATCTCATGTATCGCGTACAGTTTAAGCGCAAACGGGGATTCTGTCAAGCGGTGGGGGCTTAAAAAAACAAATTTTTGAAACACTTGACATCAGCGATATGGCATGGTAGAATTTACCTTAATAGTTGATGGATGAAGAGATGTCGCATATACACGGATATAATTGCTTGCGATGCTGGATTGCCAAGTTAGAGTATCAGCTTTATAGTATTTTTGCTTGCTCATAAATGAGTGATTATGGAATACAAAATGAGCAACATTCTTTTGCTAATAGCGAGGGAATGTTGCTTACTATCTAGCCTGTTCTTCTTCATGTTTGAAGATCATCGCAAATTTCACACAACCAGGTATGACGAACCATCTGTTATGCAAAGCAGGTGAACTCAGATAAGGAACTGAAATATGATGAAGTTTCTAAAACACAGAATGCCCTTGTTTTGTACAGTCGGTGCATTATTGATAGTCAGCGTTATCTTCGTGATATATAAAACGCAGAATTCTGCGCCTACCAATCTATCGACATATGAACAAAGTGGTCAAATATTATCAGGACTATCTAGGGATGACGCCCTTGAATTTGTCATTTCTTGCAATATCAAATTTCCGGTCAGTTTAGATGAGAACGCAATTAAGGATCTTACATTAGATACAATCGTTGCAGCAGAATTGAATCCCCAATCGCAGTGCGGACATAGCTATACGGTGGTTGTAGATTATTGTGAAGCTGTCCGAAAAGCAGTTAATGAGTACTATGGGATTGACGGAAGTCCATATTTATGCGTGTAAGATTTTGTGTGTCAAGCGGCACACGCGCTATTGCATTGCGCGCGACAATATGTTAATATCGTGAAATAGGGCGGACGCATTTTTTGCGAGGGGAGAGGGCGGATTGAAACTCGGGTTTGGGCATATAGCCGTAGTGTTCCCGGTCGCCACTGTTGTGTGCCTCGTGCTCTTCTTTCGCTATTATATAGAGTCGTCGCGCATGTCGGG
>JAITEC010000161.1 GCA_031282225.1 Oscillospiraceae bacterium
CATGTACGATTTCCCAAAGTCGCCCCTGACCGCGTTGGCCAGAAAGCGAAAGTACCGCACGGCGAAGGGGTCGTTGAGTCCCAGGTCTTCACGGAGCGCCTGTATCTGCTCCTCGGTAGCCTCGTTGCCGAGCATGATCCTGGCGGGGTCCCCTGGCGCTATGTCTATGAATATGAGCACTATCAGGGATATTCCCATCAAAATCGGTATCATCAGCAACACGCGCTTTACGATGTATTTTACCATGCCGTCCTCCCCCCTTTATTTACGCTGCCCGCGCCTTTTCTATCAACAGCGGCGTCCGTCCGTCGAGGAACACTTCCAAGGTGGCGGTTCCGCTCCCGTCGGCGTTGAATCGCCCCTCCCCGTTGATTGTGTAAGCCGCCAACGGCTCCAGCCGCTCTATCTTTATGCTCTGTAGCCCGGGCCCCGCCCCGTCATAGAGCACGAGCTCAAGATTCGACCCGTCTGACGCGGCCTTTGCCGGCAGCACCCCGGGAAAGGCGCAGTCCGTGAGCACGGGTCCCGTCTTGGCTGTGGCGGGCATGCCGCGCAAGATGACGTCCGACCAAAACCCTTTCTTTATCAAGCGCCCGAACGCCAAATAGCACGTCGTGAGGCTTGGGACATCCTTGAACCTGAACGAACCCGGTTCTCGGCTGCGCGACAGCTCCGTCTCCTCGGTTTTCCTCAGCGCCTCATACATCTCAATGTCACCGTATTCCGCAGCGTTGAGCTCAAGCGTCGCAATTTGCAGCGAGGCGTCGGGCTTGCCGTTGAACATATTGATTATTTTCTCCCAGGGCGTATCGTTTATGAAAGCGGCGCCGCCCTTTACTGACATATTGGTCTTTCTTATCAAGGCATAGCACCTTCGTGCCATCCCCGGAAAAATCAGCGAGTAGTGCATGTAGTTTTGTACGTCCGCCATGGCGTTATATCCTATCTGCGACTGGGGCATGTGCCGCAGCCCGTACTGATCCTGCCTCCGCAGCGCCATGGAGCCGTCTATCTCTATGAACTCGGAACTCACGTTGTCGTATAAGTCGGCCCAGAAGTCCTCGCAATAGTGCGTGCCGTGGCAGCGGTCGTACAGCAGCAGGCCGATCAGTCCGAACGAATTGCACGTGGGAAAGGCGACATGCGGCTCGCATGGGATCAGCATATATGGGAACGTTTTTTGCGAGAACTGGCGGTGCAGCGCTTCCGCGACGCCTTTAACGCTGTAATCGTATGTAATCTCCGGCTTTCCCGGCGTCGCGCGGAACTTGATGGACGCTTCTTCTTCAAATTCGCGGTCGCCATACTGGTCGAAGTACCCGGCTATGACCGGCATCATCCATCCCGAGAGCATTACGTTTGCGTACTTTATGGGGTCGTCGTCATTTTTCCAATACCCGACGCGCATCTGCTTGCCCCAGTAGTCGCAAGCGCGCGGATCTTCGTATGACTTGACGAGGAACCTGTGCGCCTGCTTTAGGTAACCCTCAAAGTTTGGCAGGTACTTTGCGTGCAGCACCATGAGCGCGTATCCGAAAGCCGACAGTTGGTATCGGTACTCGCCGAGGCCCCGTATGTAGTCGAACCCCGACAGGTCGCCGATCTCGCGCACCGTGACGTCAAGCAGGAATTTCGCGGCGCGCAGCTGCTCCTCGTCGAGTTCCTGCGTCCCGGAGGGCGCGGGCGCTGCCGTCGCGGCGCCGAGTTCTTTTATGGCCTCGTCAAACACGCCCACGCGCTCCTCGCGCGCCTTTTTCATGAGTGAGTACATTTTTCTCACGCGCAGCTCGTATCCGCCGAACAGGACGAGCGCGGAGATCGCGGCCAAGCCGTACCCCCAAGGGTTGAAGCCTATCGGCGTGGCGACGGTCTTGAAAAAAAGCTCCGCCGCCGCCGTGCCGGACAGGAGCCCCCCCGCTGCCCCGAGCAGCCAAAACCCCGCGATTCCCACAAAGCTTCCGAGGAAGTCCTGTATCATCATTCCTCGCCTCTTCCACAGGTAAAAGCAGACAAAGAGCCCGGCCGCCATGCATATGGGATCCCCCACCGCCATGAAGCCGCCGCCCGGGACTATGAGCCCAAAACCCACGGCGATGATTCCGGAGCCCATGCCAACGCCACATAAATAGAGTACGAAAGGCAATATTCCAACGACGCACAGGCCGAGATGCAAAAGCCTCGTGCGTCTGCCTTTTTTCGCCATCCTCACGCCATTGTATCCCGTGCGCGGCCCCGTCTCTTCCACGCGCGGGATACCCTCGTAACTCGCAACCAACCGCTCTACGCCCGTCATGCCGCCATATCCCCTTCCCGTGGACCATGCCGCATTAATATCAATATTAATTGTGATATTTCACAGTATGTAGCCGCCACGGGAAGCATTCTTGCACAATATGAGCAATTTGTAAAGTATATTTTTTGTTACTGGCGTAGCATATATGCTACGGTAATAAAAAATCACCCGCCAAATGAACTGCGGGATGTCCATCCGGCGGGTGCGGATATCACGAAAAGCGGGTGAATGCGTCCTATATGCTTACACAGTGAATATTTTGCCGCAAGTGGCTTAACTGATGTTTAGCCCGATGTTCCGCTCGGGTCAAATTATTCATATGCAAAATACGGCGTAAAGCGGAATGGACTTGGTGCGCATACCGGTCTTCACCTCTACCGCAACGATGTCATTGCCCTTTTGCAGTACGAAATCAAGTTCCGCCGTCCCCTCGTTCGTCCAATAATACGACATAATATTCTATAGACGGCAATGCGAGCAGAGCTTGTCCACGGCGCTCCCCTATCCCCCGCGCGTGAAAAGTCCGGCCGCTATCTCGGAGAGCTTGTCAATGAAATAGTCCGCCTGCTCTGAGGTGTTGCCGGGGGACAGGCTCACGCGTATGGCGCCGTCGGCGACGGCGGGGGGCAGGCGCATGGCGTCCAAGACATGGCTGCGGCTCCCGCGCTTGCACGCGGAGCCGCGCGACACGCTTATACCCTGGGCATCCAGAGCGCTCTGCAGCACCTCGCCGCGGTAGCCGGGAAGGGATAGGCAGAGGATGTACGGACTGTCGCCGGCACCGATTAGAACGGCGCCCGGCAGTTGCTGCTTGATGCCCAGGACGAGGCGATCGCGCAGGACGCGCGCCCTCTCGGCATTTTGCGCAAGCTCCGCCGCTCCCAGTCGCGCCGCCTCGGCGAACGCGGCGATAAGAGCCAAGGGCTCCGTGCCGGAGCGGCGCCCGCCCTCTTGTCCGCCGCCGAGCAACGCCGGGCGCAGCTTCAGCCCGTCGCGTACGATCAGCGCGCCTACGCCCCTAGGCGCGCCAATCTTGTGAGCCGTCACCGTCATGAGATCGGCACCGAGGGATTGAAACGACAGCGGAACCTTCCCCAGCGCCTGTACGGCATCCGTGTGCAGCACGGCGGGCAGCCCGCGCCGCTTGATTTCGTCTGCGTACTCCTCCACGGGGTTTATGGCGCCCGTCTCGTTGTTCACGAGCATTACGGACACCAGAGCCGTGTCCTCGCGCAGCTCGCGGGCTAGTTCCCCGGCGGGGATGCGGCCATAGGCGTCCGGGCGCAAAACAGTGACGGACCACCCTAGGGAAGCCAGGCGCTCCGCCGGCGCGCGCACGGCGTCGTGCTCCACTGCGGATATTATGATGTGGCGCCCTGGCCCTCTTCGGCGCGCCGCGCCGAAGAGGGCCAGGTTATCCGATTCAGTTCCGCCGGAGGTAAAGCAGATCTCGCCTGGACGCGCGCCTACGGCACCCGCAAGTGCCACGCGCGCCGAGGCGAGTTCGTCCGCCGCGCGGCGGCCATCGGCGTGCGCGGACGACGGGTTGCCATAAGCCTCGCGCATTGCGCGCATGAAGGCGCGCGCCGCCTCGCTGCGGACTGGCGCAGTCGCCGCGTTATCGAAGTATACCCTCATGAGCCGAGGCCCCTTTGCAGTATGTCCGGGTATTTCCCCGGCATTTCCCTGGCATTTCCCGGACGCTGCCCAGCGGAACCAACCAGCATTGCGACATCTTCGGCCTTACAGACCTTCCCGTGCGCTATCTGGTTGCGCATGGAGTACAATAGCTCCAAGCGCTCGCGGGCAGTTTCGTCCGGAATATAGAGTATCTGCCCGCTGTCGTCACAGCGGCGCCGGCGCATGAGGTACCGGACATTTGCAATCTCCATTTCGTCAGGCGAGCATATCGTCTCTCCGTCCGTTCCCTGCACGCCATACGGCAAGTGCGACGAGGCATATTCAAACGCCTCGTCGATCCGATCGCGCCACTCCTCGAAAAAATACCGCCATTGTTGCATAATGAGCGGAAACAGTGTCTGCGCTTGGGCTTTCCACAGCCTGCGCGCGAGTTCGTCAGCGGGAAAATCGTCCGCAAGCAGTGGCACCAAGCGCTCGGCCGGGTCTTGGGCGGCGTCTCCACTTCCCGCAGACTGGGACGAGCGCTCTACATCCGTGCCGAACAGCGCCACGGTGACCGCAGCGGAATAACGTTTGCTCTCGTCGCTCATCGCGCTGTCCGTAAGCAGCCCCGCAAACATCAGGGCGTCGTATTCGGTGACATAGTTCCAGTATTCCATGAACTTCACGTTTCGCACGCCGGCAGGGGCGCGCGACAGACGCATGTCCAGAAGCAGCAGGCCGCCGTCTGCAGATCCCGGGCTGTATGCCCGCATCAGCTTGACCCACTGCTCTATTTCCTGTTCCCGCGCTGCGGCGCAGACAATATAGTTTTTCAGTGCGCGTCGCTCGTTCAAAAATTCCTCATGGGTCTTGCTTGCGCGGTACATGGCATCCAAACCGAAATACCTCACCAGGACCTCTCCCGGCATATCGCCGGTGCCGAATTCCAGGTCGTCCACGAACTGGAGGTCGTTTTCCGTCTCCACGAGCGCATCCCTCACACGGCTGCGGAATGTCGCGTGCCACGGCAGACCGTCGCGCGAAAGTATGCATACGTGCTTGCCGCCGCGCAAGGCCGACGCGACATCGCGTACGAACCGCGCGGGTCCCGAAATCGTATCCCACCACAGCTCATTGGGTGATGCGGCAAACGCGCTGGCGCTCATACGGACCCGGCCCCCTCCCGCGCTTCGGCGACCTGCGCCTCTATGTCCTCCCCGCTCTTGCCAACGATGGACAGGAAGCGCATCTGACGGAAACGGTATAAACCGTCTTTTTCAATGAGTATGCTCATGTCGCACATCTCCGAGAGAAGGTGCGCGCACCGCGTTGCGCCTATTTCCTTTATACGGCCTATCTCCAGCGCATCCGCGATCTCCACTATCTCCCCCACGGAGTATCCCCTCCCGCGCTTGCCGTCGTATAGGTAGTACAAGTATGCCATGCAGCGGGACCGCGCCATGTACGCCGGATCCACGTCGAGAGTCATGCGGATGCGCTCTTCCGTGAGCTTGTTGAGCTCCGACGAATTCATCACGGCGCCTATTTGGCGGTCGGTCAGCTTGAACGGCGGTGCGGTCTGGTCGTTGTAGTGATCCGCATAGTTGGCGGTAACGAGCGAAATCAGTTCCGATCCAAGGAAATGGATTACGCCGGGATAGTAATTCGTGCTGACGAGCAGTCGCATCAATATGCCCTCGTCTGCCGTGAACCCCAAGCACCGCAACGGTCGGGACAGCAGCTTGTATGCATCCGTCTGCGACATCGGCCTTATGCACATCGGCTGTCCGAAATGCCCGAATATAGTGTTGTTCTGCCGCTGCGCCGCGAGAAAGACATTGTGCAGCCCTGCAAAGACAAAGTGGAAACGGTTCCCCGTGAACTTGCACAGTGCTTCCAAGTGGCTCAATGGCGCGTAGCCGCACTCGCGCATTGCGGCGAGGAAGTTGTCCGATTCGTCGATAAGCAGCAGGAGCCTCCGCCGCTCGTCGGCGCGGAACCATTCGCGCAATCCGTCGCACACGCCGCACACGTCGTCCGGCGTTTTTATGGAAACTCCGGAGTCTGCGAGCTCACGGTCTACCACCGAGGCAAATTCAAGCTCGTCGCTGCACTCCTTGACATCGGCGTAAACGGCGCACGCGTGTTCTTCCGGCGCGTGGAACAGGTTTTTCGCGCGCAGCAGAAGCGCGGTCTTGCCCAACTGCCTCCCGCCGTATACGACGACGGGTCCTTGCATGTCTAATATCTGCGATATCTCGCGCGACCTCCCGATGTACATTTCGTCAGCCACGGGTGCCACGCTGTTGAGCGAGAAGAGCTGCTTTACTCCCGTATAAGGCATCGCGCACGACAGCAAGACGCGAAGGCGTTCCTCGGGCACTTTCAGCGCGAGATGTATCAAAAGCACCCAATCCACGAGGATAAACGGGTTCCTGGCGCGCCCGTCGCAGAGGAACAGCTTGGATAAGTACCGCCGCTGCGCCAAGGAGAGGAAACCGTTCAGGAGCACTATGGGCATTTGCCTGAAATCCGCTTTGCGCACCTCACTGACAATCGACTTGGGTTCCCAGTTGCCAAACAGCTCCATTACTGGCAGCTCTTTTCCCAGCCTCGTCCCCATTTCCGCTATGGGATGGTCGTAATTGTCGCGGTTTTTTGGCTCGGGGGACACATGGGCCGTGAACCTCGCAGGGTTGGATTCGGGATTGTCCCGCGTCACCTTGGACACGTTAAACCCCAGTTCGTCGAGTACCGTCTTTATGCCGGGAGCGCCGTTTTCCTTTGGTTCGTTAGGGAACGCGCGGACAAGCCGCTGCGCGGAATCTACATATCGCGACGATAGCTTTGCGCGTTCGGCCTTTTCCTTTACGGCGGCGGCGGCAAAATTCCTCAGCGCCCCTCCCCTGTTTCGGCGGCAAAGGTCGGACAGCTCATTGAAATACCGCTCGTTTATGAACTCCGAGAAGTCGTCTTCCTCGGCTACCGCAGGTTCGCTCATGTCGGAGTCAAACTTGCCGTCCAACCGACTGAGCTGTTCCTCTACAAATATGAAATTCGCGTTTTGCTCTTGCAGCAGCGTGGCTATATTGTCAAGCAGGCTGCCGAACGCGCTCCCCGAATGTCTCCTGCGCCGTATCTCGTCGAACCACGCCGCGCGGTTTTTCTCCACCTCGTCGTCGAGCCTGCGCCGGAGCGCTTGCAGCAGGCCGCGGAACCGCGCGAAATCGCCGTTGTCGCGAAAGTCGTCTTTCGACGCGCCCAATATCGCCAAAACTGTCTCCTTGCTCTGCTCGCCCACGCGCCCGTACGCAAAATCCAATTCCATCGCGCCGCAGAAGTCACGCCGTGCCGCTTCGGCGGCCTGCGCGGCGTTGTCCATGCTCTTGCCATACAGCTCGGCCCGCCTTTCAGCCCCGATATAGTTGCATATCGCTATGGCCTGCCCCAGGTTGTCATAGAGCGGCTGCCCGTCCGTATCGATTTGCTCCAGTATTGTCAAGAGAGGTTCCGGGCGCTTTGATATATGCTCAAGTACGCGCCGCCATGCCTCAAAATACTCAACCCCGGCATAACTGTCCGCTATCACCGGCGCGTTGTGTTGAAGCGGCAGCATCCCGCAGGTCAGCCAATCAGCCGGATTGTATCCCTGCGGCCGCCTGCCTTCGAGCTTAGCCAGCATATTGTCAAGCGCCCTGCGGAGAATGGCCTTGTCCGGATGCGGCATAGATACGTCACCGTTCACCGAGTGCAGCGCGTCGTCGATCCGCTTGCGGAGTCTCCCGACATGCGGCCCTAGCCTTTCTATCGAGGGATCCTCCGAGTCGCCCGTAAGGCTCAGCCAGCGATCGACTATGCCCAGCCTTTCTCTGAATGCGTCTATGATCTTGGCGCGCGCCATGCCGATTATGTCTTTGTTCCAGCCGGGTTCGCGTACGCGCCTCCACATATCAGTGAACGTATCGCGGAGCTTTGCCTCCGTTATGCGCCCTCTGTCGGTGAATGAATTGAATATTTCGGCGACGCGCTCCCTGTCCCCGACCCTTGCTTTGGCTATGACCTCCATGCAAAAACCCAATTTGCTGCTTGATCCGAAGCACTGCATAGGCATCTCTTTTTCCGTATTTCCCAAACCGTTTATCCGCTGGCTGAGACGGGGCGGGTTTATGAGATGCCCCGCCTCGCTTGACAGCCGGAGCATTGCCTCGCCGCGCGCCTGCTCGTCGAGCATGCCGTTCAGCGTCCTGTCTGAAAACGCCTCGCGCGAAATTTCCTGTACTTTAAGCAACTCGTTCAGCACGGATTTTAGCGCCGGATAGGCGGCAAAAGTAGCGTCGTATATCTCGAACAGGTTCCTCGCGTAGTCAGCAAGCATGTAGTCGTACGATCCATCCGGCGCGAAAAGGGCGCGCATGAGCGCCGCTAAGTGCTGCGCGCTACCCTCGTGCTCCGCGCCGAAGAGCGACGCTACCGCCTCGCCCGTATACGCGCGCTCTTCCGCCGGAAAGTCGGTCGCGTACAACAGGCGGCGGAAATCTCCACCGTATTGTTTGCCGTCGGCGAGAGACAGGGCATGGAGCAGCGCCGCCGCGCGTCCCCAGTAGTCCGTACTGCCGTCGGGTCCGTCCTCCAGCGCGCTGCGCAGGAGTGCGGAGACGAGCTCGTCGAATTTCTCCCGCTGGGCCAGCTGCGCGCCGCTTTTTATCATTCCGGCGGCTATGTCGAACGGGTCGCCCGCGCGCGCGGTCTCTGCGGTATCCGGCAGCCTTTCGTGGTCGTCTTCCTCCACCGGTTCCGCCTCAGTGCCTATCACAGGACCCAGTGTTTCCTCCAGCAGCTGTTCAAGTTCTATGGGGCTGCCGTACGGCGTTGAAAACCCAAAAGCATCGAGATCGCCTGGCACGTCGCATATATATGACTTTCCGTCAGCGTTTTCCGGATGGCCCTCAGTCAGCGCGGACAGCACTGTCCGACCGCTTTCGAGGCTGTGGGCGGTGAACATCCAGTCCGACCCGTCTTCCGCGCGGGTGAATTTAACTGCGGCCAAGATGGTGCCGGAGGGAATGAGCGCGGAGATGTTCCCCTCCGCGCCGTCCGGCGGCGGGCCGGCGCGCATCCTCTGCACATAACTGGGCGCGTATCCGCGCCGCGCCATGGCGGCGCGAGCTATGTACAGGGCGGCGGACGCTGACTTCATGTATCCCTCCGGGTCTTCCGCTATGGCGGCACAGTTGTCGTCCGGTTCAAGTATTGTCTCGTGGGATCCGAGCGCTTTTTGATGCAACACCTTATTGAGCATCTTTAGGCTTTTCTCTTTGCGGTATATTTGCGCGCCTTTTCCCGAGAGGATATAAAATTCAAGCCCTGACGGTTTATGGCGCGCGACAGACACATATCCGTCTCTTATAAGCCTGTCCAAATTATTTTCTGTAACTGAATTGCTGAACACGAATTTTTCAAGTTGTGGCCTGGTTATTGCGCCTATTTTAGCAATCGCATGTATAAGGTGCAGCTCGACTTGCCTTTCTTCATAATCGGAAATAAACGATTTGGCGCTGAACGACGAGCGCTCTTTTTGCGTCAATATCTCAAACTGCTCTATGGGCTGCGGCACCGCAGGCGCGCTCAAATCAGCAGCCGCTTCCTCGGAACGCTCCGCACGCGCCTCGTCTGGCGTCCCCTTCGACCCTACTTCCCGTACTTCCTCCGATATGGCCTCCGATATGGCCTCAGGTATTGCCTCGGGTGCCGCCTCCGGCGCGGCCGGACCCGCATTAGAGGCGGCAAATCTGCCCCTGTACAGCATTCTCGTTATCGCGCGCCCAAAGTAGTTGTCGAGAATATCCCCGTCTTCATCTGGCAGGTCCATGTCCGGACTGGACATGAGCCCGATGAACAGGGCGAAAGGCTTGGCAAAATCCGTCAAATCGCCGCTGCCCGCGAGGCGCTCCCTAACGGCCTCCTTATGCGGTGCCATCTCTGGCATTTCGCCGCCGGGCGACTTCACGTCCAGGAATTGTTCCAGCAGCAAGCGCGCTTTTGCGCCCGCGTCCGTCTCATACTGCGTGATCGTCTGCTCGATTTGCGCGACGAGCCGCGATAGTAGATCCTCGCCCGCGGACGCGTCCGTGAAATCCGCAATCCTCCCGAGCAACTCTTCTCCCGATTTATGCAGCACGTCAAGCGAGGCGCGTATTGACGCCATATCCATTATACAATGCCTCCCAAAACTGAATTGATAGGTATGATAACATATAGTGGTTCAATATGCAAACGCTCGCTTACGCTTTACGCTTAGGGCGCGATAACATCGATAAGAATAAATTCGTTTGCAGACATTTTCGCCCTCTCGTCCTTTTCGCCTACGGCGAAAAGAATTTTTGCGCAGGAGTGCGCCCCGTGCGACGGAGCAAAAATTGTCATATTCCGCAGTTTACGGGGATTCATTCCCCGGAAACTGCTCTTTGCGAGCGTCGCAACGCGAGAACTAAGCCTTCGTATCTCGTTTGTTACGGCGCAGTCGTGACAAACGAAATGATTCGATAATGCGCGCTCTTGCCAGCCGTGCCGAAATGGGGTATAATACGGCATATTTGGAAGGGGGGGATGGGTTATGCGAGAGGGCAGGCGCGCGGTTGGCGTTTCGGAAATCAACGGGTATATCAAGGCGCTGATCGACTCTGACGGTGCGCTGGCGGACGTGTGCGTGCGCGGCGAGCTGTCGAATTACAAGATTTACCCATCTGGCCATCACTATTTTACGCTCCGTGACAGGGACAGCTCGCTGCGTTGCGTGTTTTTCAAAAGCAGCTCACAGAAGCTGCGTTTCAGGCCGGAAAACGGGATGGAGGTACTGGCGCTGGGCAGGATCTCCGTGTTCCCGCGCGACGGGGCATACCAGCTGTACGTGGCCGATTTGGCGCAGAGCGGCGCCGGCGACCTGCAAGCCGCATTTGAGCGCTTGAAGGCAAAACTTGCGGCAGAGGGGCTGTTCGACACCTCCGCCAAGAAGCCGCTGCCTAAATACCCCTCGCGCATTGCATTGATAACCTCTCCGGCGGGCGCGGCGGTGCGCGATATGATACGCGTGCTGGGCGCGCGCTGGCCGCTTTGCGAAGTGCGGCTGCTGCCCGTGCGCGTGCAAGGAGATGAGGCGCCGGGCGAATTAGTGGAGGCTATCGAATACGCGAACAGGCACGCCGCGGCGGATATCATAATAACCGGGCGCGGCGGCGGTTCCATAGAGGACCTCTGGG
>JAITEC010000008.1 GCA_031282225.1 Oscillospiraceae bacterium
GAAAGGCGCCGGAGTTCACGGCGCTCACGCCGACAACGGAGTTCTTCGAGACGGGTATAAAGGTCATCGACCTGCTCACGCCCTACACAAAGGGCGGCAAAATCGGCCTGTTCGGGGGCGCCGGCGTCGGCAAGACGACTCTGATAATGGAACTCATCTACAACATTGCGACGATGCACGGGGGGTTCTCGGTGTTCGCGGGCGTGGGAGAGCGCAGCCGGGAGGGCAGCGAGCTTATTCACGACATGCGCGCCTCCGGCGCTATTGCGAAAACTGCGCTCGCCTTCGGGCAGATGAACGAGCCGCCCGGCTCGCGTATGCGCGTGGGCCTTACGGGCCTGACTATGGCGGAATATTTCCGCGACGTGATGAACCGCGACGTGCTGCTGTTTATAGACAACATCTTCCGCTATGTTCAAGCCGGCAACGAGGTGTCGGCGCTTCTGGGCCGCATGCCGTCCTCCGTCGGCTATCAGCCGACGCTGGCAAACGAGTTGGGGAGCCTGGAGGAGCGGATAGTCTCCACAAAAAACGGCTCTGTGACATCCGTCCAGGCCATATACGTCCCCGCCGACGATCTCACGGATCCCGCGCCGGCCACTATCTTTTCGCATCTTGACGCGACGACCGTCCTCTCGCGGCAGGTGGCGGAAATCGGCGTGTATCCGGCGGTGAGTCCGCTGGAGTCGTACTCCCGCATTTTAGATCCTTCGGTCGTAGGCAAGGATCACTACGAGACGGCACAGGGCGTCACCACCTGTCTCAACCGCTACCGCGAGCTGCGCGACATAATCGCCATCCTCGGCTTGGAGGAACTGTCGGAGGACGATAAAAAGGCGGTTTACCGCGCGCGCAGGATACAACAGTTTCTCTCACAGCCGTTCAGCGTGGCGGAGACCTTCACGGGGATGGAGGGGCGCTTCGTCAAACTCTCCGACACGATCCGCTCGTTCGCGGCCATACTGGGCGGCGAAGCCGACGATCTTCCCGAGCAGGCTTTCTTCATGGTCGGAGACATCGACGAGGCGCTTCGGAAGGCGAAGGACATGTCTCCGTGAGCAAGCGGTTTAATTTGAAAATACTCACGCCCGAGCGCATATTCTTCAGCGGAGACGTGGAGGCGGTCATGGTCACCGCGCCGGACGGGCGCCTGACGGTGCTGGCCGAACACACGCCGCTTATCTGCCCGCTCGCGGTGGGAGACACGCGCATAAAGGAAGACGGCCTCTGGCGCGAATGCGTGAATTCCGAGGGCTTCATAGAGGTCCACCACGAGGGCGTTCTCATGTTCGTGCAGGCGTGCGAATGGCCCGAGGAGATCGACGCCGCGCGCGCGGAGCAGGCCCTTCGCCGCGCGGAGGAACGGCTGCGACAGCAGCGGAGCGTATCGGAATACAACCAGTCTAAACTGGCGATTGCGAGAGCTATGGCCCGCCTGAGCGCCAGCAAAAGTACGCGCAGAATATAGCGCGTACTTTGCCGGCGCCCGGGGCACCGCGACCCACTAAAACCCGGCGGCCTCCCTGTAAGCCGGCAGCATCCCGATCTTGTCCGGCGTGTGGGCCGGGAGCTGGAAGAGATCGTTTGCGGGGAAGTGATTGCCCTCCACAAGCACCGGACCGTCCGGCGTAACGGAGATATCCCAGCCCACATAACGCACTTCCGGTATCTTCCGGGCCGTCTCCCGGACAAGCGCGAGACATTCGGCCCAGCGCGGCGCCGCGAACCCCTTGATTACCGTTCCGGTGTCCGGATGACTGTCATATACCTCGCCGTTCATATCGGCGGCGGGAAACGAGAGCGTTCCCGCCGCCATATCTATGGGCGAAAGAAGCCCTCCGCTGCTGAAATTATCCACGACTCCGCCGTTTGACCCCATGCGCAGACACCCATAGACGATATGAACCAGTCCGCCGTTGAGGATCGTAACCAACCGCACCGTGTTCACGGCGCCTGGGTAAAGCGCCGACAACTCGGGATGTTGGCGGATCTGTTCCTCGACAAGATCGAGCTTTCGCTCGCCGAGCCACGCCCGCAGCGCCTCGGTATCGGGAAAACTCAGCGCGTCCACCCTCTCGACGCCTATGCCGCAGGACCCGTCGTCGGGTTTGGCGATGAATACCGGATGGCGCGCCGTAAATTCCCCCAGCTTGTCCGGATTATCCGGCAGATACAGCCATTCGCGCCCAAGATACTCGCCGAAGGTCTCGTTGAATTTATGCTTGTGATGGAAAAACTCGTAATACGCCGCGTCGTTAAGCCGCCGGACATACATCGTGTTCAAGCCCCGCGTGATATATGTGGCGCGCTGCGCGGACGTGAGCGCGTACATGCCGAACACGTCGTAGTCGACATAACCCGCCTGATAGCGCACGGCGCAGCGCGCCATGTCGAGCAGTACGCCGGCGCGGCTTTTCCCCGTTTTCTCGCTCACACGCGCCACCCGTTCGCGCATGGCTCGGTAGTCCATCCCGGCAAGGCGACGCGCGATAAACTGTATCTTTCCCATGGTCCACCCTTTCGTCCCGCGACGGCAACACTTCTGCGGCGGGCGTTTTGAGGTCATTATAACTCGATTTTCACGCCGCCGTCAACAGTTTGCCCGCGGCGAGTCCGCTTCGACCGCGCCGTTTCCCGCGCCGTCCGAAAAAAATACGAAAAAAATATTTACCGCCCGCAAAAAAACCATTGACACAGACGCCGCATGTGTGGTAGAGTGTACGTCGCGTTCGCGATTCTCGGATGATGGTCCGGGGAGAGCGCAAACGCTGTTGCACCTTGAGAATTAAACAATGTACGAAGCGAACGCACCAAGGAAGGGAAAGAGCGCGCGAGAGTAAGGAAGCGCCGGCAAGCGGGCCGGGCGCGGGGTACTAGCGCGCGCAAGCGAAGAAAATAGAGCGAAGAACAGGCGCTTGATGAAGGTATTGGCCGCGAGTGCGGTTAATATAGATAATTGAGAGTTTGATCCTGGCTCAGGACGAACGCTGGCGGCGTG
>JAITEC010000017.1 GCA_031282225.1 Oscillospiraceae bacterium
CGGGTTTCAAGCGGTATGAGGAGGGCATGGCGCCCGCTCCCGGCGACAGGGTGTACAGCACCGTCGCGGACAAGATGGTGTTCTTGGCGGCAATCGGCCAAATACCGCTCTCGGAGGGAGTTAACATAGCGGCGGCGCACGTGGACTCGCCGCGCCTCGACCTAAAACAGTTCCCCCTGTACGAGGACGAGAACCTGGCGCTTCTCAAGACGCACTATTACGGCGGCATAAAAAAGTACCAGTGGGTGACGCTGCCGCTCGCGCTGCACGGTATAATTGTGAGGAAAGACGGCACGAGCGCAGAGGTCTCCATAGGAGACGACGAGGGCGATCCCGTCTTCATGATAACAGATCTGCTCCCTCACCTGGGTAAAGATCAGGAGAAAAAGACCGTGGGAGAGGCATTCACGGGCGAAAACCTGAATATCCTGGCGGGGAGCCGCCCGGAGGGGGAGGACAAGGAGAGCGAGCGCGTCAAGTTCTCCGTCCTGCGCGCCCTAAACGGCAAGTACGGAATAACCGAGGAGGATTTCGTGTCCGCGGAGATTGAGGCGGTGCCCGCCGGGCGCGCGCGCGACCTCGGGTTTGACAGGACCATGATAGCGGCCTACGGCCACGACGACCGCTCGTGCGCGTTCGCCGCGCTGCGCGCGATACTGGACTCTCGCGCGCCGGAGCGCACTGCGGTATGCGTGCTGACGGACAAGGAGGAGATAGGCTCCGAGGGCATGACGGGCATGCAATCGGCGGCTTTTGAGCGCTTTATGTCGCGGCTGTGCGGCGGTCTCGACGCCGCAGGCGCGGCGTTTTCCCATTCGTTTTGCATATCGGCCGACGTGTGCAACGCGTATGACCCAAATTTCCCGGACGTATCCGAGAAGAACAACAGCGCGCATATCAACAGGGGACTGTCGGTGATGAAGTACACGGGCGCGCGCGGCAAGTCCGGCGCGAGCGACGCGTCGGCGGAGACCGTGGGGGCGCTGCGCCGCCTGTTCGACAAGAATGCCGTAGTATGGCAGACGACGGAGCTGGGCAAGGTGGACCAAGGCGGCGGGGGGACCGTTGCAATGTTCATGGCAAACCGGGGCATAGAGACGATAGACGCCGGAGTGCCCGTGCTGTCCATGCACGCGCCTTACGAGATAGTGTCAAAGCTCGACTGCTATATGGCATACAAGGGCATCCGCGCCATGTATGAGGGCAACTGGGGCGCCTGAATATTTAATTCGTAAATTTTTTGCAAATATTGTTGACTTTTTAGTCCATAGAGTCTATATTTAGTATATGGTTTACCTGTGGCGCAGTGAATGGCCGCGCCAAATTGAATTGTCCGCTGTGCGCGGGCGCGGAGGTTACAAAAGTTATGGGCGATATATTTCTTGTCAGCGCGTGCAGGACCGCAATAGGCAGTTTCGGCGGTTCACTCAAAGACGTGCCGGCGCCTGAACTCGGCGCCATAGCCGCGAGGGCGGCTGTAGACAGGGCAGGCATTGCGCCCGGCGACGTGGACGAGGTCATGTTCGGCTGCATCCTCACTGCGGGGCTGGGGCAAAACGCGGCGCGGCAGGCGGCCGTATCCGCCGGGATACCGTACGAGGTCCCGGCCTATACCGTCGGAATGGTATGCGGTTCCGGCATGAAAGCCGTCATAGAGGGCGCGCGCGCCATAGCGTCGTCTGATGTGGACATTGTGCTGGCCGGGGGCATGGAGAATATGTCGGCGGCGCCTTACAGCGTCCCAACGGCGCGTTTCGGCGCGCGCATGAACAACGCCGCCCTCGTGGACACAATGGTAAACGACGGGCTCTGGGACGCGTTCAACAATTACCACATGGGCATAACGGCGGAGAATATATGCGACAAATGGGGCATAACACGCGAGGAACTCGACGCATTTGCGCTATCGTCGCAGGAAAAGGCGGCGCAGGCACAAAAAACGGGCAGGTTCAACGACGAGATCGTGCCCGTTCCAATAAAGGCAAAGAGGGAGACCGTGGATTTTTGTGTAGACGAATTTCCGCGCGCCACCACGGCGGAGGCGCTGGCAAAACTCAGGCCGGCGTTCAAACCGGACGGCGGGCGCGTGACGGCGGGCAATTCGTCCGGCATAAACGACGGCGCGGCGGCCGTTGTCCTGGCCTCCGGCGCGGCGGTGAAAAAGTACGGGCTGCGCCCGATAGCCAGGCTTGTCTCGTATGGGCAGGGCGGCGTGGACCCGGCAGTCATGGGCACAGGTCCCGTGCCGGCCACGCGGGCGGCATTCAAGAAAGCCGGCCTGTCAATTGACAAGATTGACCTTGTGGAGGCAAACGAGGCGTTCGCGGCGCAGTCCGTCGCCGTGGCGAGGGAACTGGAATTTGATATGTCAAAGGTAAACGTAAACGGCGGCGCGCTCGCTCTGGGGCACCCCGTGGGCGCCTCGGGGGCGAGGATCATCGTTACGCTCGCGCACGAGATGCAAAAACGCGCGGAGGCAAAGCTGGGTCTTGCCACGCTGTGCATAGGCGGCGGCATGGGCGTCGCTACGGTCTGGGAGAGAGCTTGATTTATGTGGGACAAACTGTTCAAGCCGGTCGACATATTGCAAAAAGGGCTGTCCGCCGCGTGGCAGCGCAATACGGTGATACGCAATAACATAGCCAACGCCGAGACGCCCGATTTTAAAGCGTCGGACGTGAGATTTGAGTCGCTGTTCGCCGGCGCGGTGCAGTCGGCGCAGGAGACGGGCGGATTTGTAGGGCGAAAGACAAACCGCAGGCACATAGACATAGGCACCGGCGCCATACGTCCCGAGGACGTGGAGCCGACAGTCGTCAAAACCGACGACACGTCTATGCGCATGGACGGCAACAATGTAGATATAGAATCCGAAAACGTAAAGCTCGCGCAAAACAGCCTCATGTACAGCACGGTGCTCGCAAAGCTCAACAGCGAGCTGACGCGAATCAAGATGGCCGTAAACGAAGGGAAGTGAGGGACACTAAATGGCATTTCTTGACTCAATGAACGTGAGCGCCTCCGCGCTCACGGCATCGCGGCTTCGAATGGACGTCATAGCCGAGAACATGGCAAACAGCAGCACGACTCGCACGGCCGAGGGCGGGCCGTACCGCAGGAAGTTCGTCGTGTACCAGGAAATCAAGCCGGACAACTCATTTGCCACATTTTTCAACAGGGCGAGCACTTCGTACGGAGGTGTGCGCGTCACTATGATCGGGGAGGATCAGTCGGAGTTCAAGCTCGACTACAACCCCAACCACCCCGACGCGGACGAATTTGGATATGTGAGGATGCCGAACGTGGAGGTAGTGCAGGAGATGGTCGACATGATGTCCGCGTACCGGGCGTACGAGGCCAATATCACGGCATTGAACACGTTCAAGGACATGGCGTCCAAGACATTGGAGATAGGGAGATAATATACGATCATGATAACCGATCCATTCATAACGCCGATTAGCCCGCTGCCGTCCAATCTCGTAAACCTCTTTGGCGTCCGGGCGCAATCGGTCATTGGCTCCCCGGAGGAGACCGGCAGTTTTGCCGGCGTACTCGCGGAGGCGTTCAAGACGGCGGAAACGGCCGACAGCGCGGACAAATACTCCGGCATATCGCTCCTGTCAGGGCAGGTAGACGATATGTCGGGGCTGCTGCTCGACGCGCAAAAGGCGGAAATTTCGCTGAGCCTCGCGCTCCAGATACGCAACAAAGTGGTCGAGGCGTACAACGACATCATCAAGATGCAAGTCTAAGCGGCCAGGGACGGTCGGCAGGCGATGAATGCGCTGGACACGCTCGGGTTCATAGTTGGTTTCGCGGCGATTATTGCGGCGGCGTACTTTGTCACGTATTTCTTGGGCGCCCGCGCATTCCGTTTGAAGCAGTCGCGCGAGATAAAGATAGTCGACAGGTTTGCGCTGTCAAAGGACAAAGCGCTGTACCTGGCCCAGGTGAGAGGGAGGGTGTACTTCATCGCCATGACCCATCAGTCCGCCGCGCTGCTCGACAAGTTCGACAGCGGTGAGTTCGCGGACGGCACGCCGGCTCGCATGTCCTTCAGGGAGGCTCTCGCCTCCAGCGCTGCGCAGGGCGCGGGCGCGCCGCGCTGGATTGCCAGGATACTTGCCGGGAGAGCGGCGAAGGGCGCGGGGGCGGAAGTTCCCCCGGACACGCGCGGAGATGCGGGGAACTCCGGCGGGGAGGGAGAGCAATAGTGGGTTCGTCCAGGCCATTGGGCGCGCGGAAATACATAAAGCCGCTCGCCGCCGCCGCCATGTTCGCGGCGCTCGCGGCGGCGCTCGCCACAGGCGCCTCGGCGGCGGGGACGCTCGGCAACATCGTGGAGACGCTGTTCGGGGAAGATACGCAGACCGTGGACATCATTATCCTGCTGACGCTCCTCACGCTGCTGCCGTCAATTGTCATAATGCTCACGGGCTTCTCGCGCATAGTCATCGTGCTGTCTTTTTTGCGCAGCGCGCTTGGAATGCAGCAGACGCCCCCAAACCAGGTCATCATAGGCTTGGCGCTGTTTCTCACGTTCTTCGTCATGAGCCCGGTCGTTACAGAGGTATACGACAACGCGTATTTGCCGTACGCCGATGGGGAGATAGGGCAAGAGGAGTTCCTGGAGCGGGCGATGGTGCCGACGCGCGCGTTCATGCTCAGACAGACGTACAAGACGGATCTCTCGTTTTTCGTGGGTCTCTCCGGCACACAGGCAGCGGACGAGAGCGCCATACCCAACTCCGTCCTTATACCGGCTTTCTTGACGAGCGAGATAAAGCACGCGTTTGAAATAGGTTTTTTCATATACATTCCGTTCATAGTGATAGACATGGTAGTCGCCTCGACGCTTATGGCGATGGGGATGATGATGTTGCCTCCCGCAATGATTTCGCTGCCTTTCAAAGTTCTGCTCTTTGTAATGGTGGACGGATGGCAGCTTGTAATGGGCTCGCTCGTGCAGAGTTTTTGGTAGCGCCGCACAGGCACGGCGCGAGGAGGGGACACGCGAATGTTGAACCAAGCCGAGGTCATAGCTATTATGCGTGACGCCATATATACGGTCATAGCGGCGGCCGCGCCCATGCTGATAGTGGGCATAGTCATAGGCCTCATAGTCTCCATATTTCAAGCGACGACGCAGATAAACGAGCAGACGCTCGCTTTCGTGCCCAAGATAGTGGCGATAATGCTGACTTTGCTCGTATGCGCGGGATATATCATGAATAAGCTCACGGGCTTTATAGAGAGAGCTTATGAGTACATAAACAGGTTTACGGGGTGAGACCCAATGAGTGAGGCGATTGAAACAATAATTGCCGGAGCGGACTATTTTGTCCTGCTGCTGTTCCGCGTATCGGGGCTCATTTTTCTGTCGCCGATATTCGGGCGCAATATTGTGCCCTCGCGAGTAAAAATAGGGCTTGTCGCGTCGCTCTCGTACCTGTTTTTCTCTATGGCCCCGCAGCAAGGCGCCATAGAGTACAGCACGCTGTTCGGGTTCGCGCTGAAAGGGATTGCCGAACTGCTGACCGGCATAGCGCTGGCGTACATAACGAATATATTCTTCTCGCTGACATTCGTGGCGGGGCAACTCATAGACATGCAGATAGGGTATGGCATAGCGAACGTATACGACCCGCAGAACAACACGCAGATACCCATGATGGGCAACTTGATGAATACGGTGATGCTCATCGTGTTTTTCGCGGTAAACGGCCACCGGCGGCTCATAGAGATAGTGTACCTGACCGTGGAGCGGCTGCCCATAGGCTCGCCGTCGCTGTCGCCGCAAGCGGGCTTGGTGGCGCTTGAGATATTCGCCTTGACTTTCATGCTCGGCGTGATGGTGGCCATGCCCATAATAGCCTCGGCTCTGATACTGGAATTCGCCATGGGGGTGCTAATACGCACAGTGCCGCAGCTGAACATGTTCGTCGTAGGCATTCCGGTAAAGATGTTCGTGGGGCTCGTGACGCTGATGTTTACAGTTCCGGTGTTCGTGAATTTCAGCGAACGGGTGTTCTCGGAGATGTTCGCGGGCATTGAAAAAATGTTCGGCGCGTTTATGGTGGCGGCCTGATGGCCACGGGCGGCGGGGAAAAAACCGAAAAAGCCACTCCTAAGAAGCGCAGGGACGCGAGGGAGCGCGGGCAGGTGCTAAAGAGCGCCGAGGTGAACACGGCGTTTTGCTGCATCGTCATGTTCACCCTGCTGTTGGCGCTGTGGCCTGCGCTGACGGAGCAGATGACGGCATTGTACAAGGAGTTCTTGTCGGCTCCCGCGATCTTATCGCCGGATACGGGCATGACGCAGGCGGCGGTAGGCAGGGTGCTGTACGCGGTGATGGCCAGTTACGGGAAGATCATGCTCCCCATACTCGGCGCCGCGCTCGCGGCGGGCGTGGCAATAAACCTGCTGCAAGTGGGGTTCTTGTTCACGTCGAAAACGCTCACTCCAAAGCTGGACAGGATAAGCCCAATAAAGGGCTTTTCCCGGATATTCTCCATCCGCACGCTCACGGAACTTGTGAAGTCTATTTTGAAAGTCGCGGTTTTGGGATATATAGCGTACACGAGTTACCGCAGCCTCATCTCCCAGTTCCCCAATTACGTGGGCAGGGACATATACGGCCTGTTCCTGAGCACAATGGACACCGCGTTTTCCGTCGCGCTCAAAATGGGGGCGGCTTTTGTGCTCATAGCGGCAGGCGACTACCTGGTTCAGTGGCGCAAGTATGAAAAGGACATGCGCATGACAAAGCAGGAGGTCAAGGACGAGTACAAGATGACGGAGGGCGACCCGCAGATAAAGGGCAAGATACGGCAGAAACAGCGCCAGATGAGCGCCATGAGGATGATGGCGCAAGTGCCCTCGGCGGACGTGGTCATTACCAATCCAACGCACTATGCCGTAGCGCTCAAATACGACGACGGGGCGAGCGACGCGCCGGCGGTGGTGGCAAAGGGGAAAGATTTCCTCGCCCGGAAGATCAAGCAGACGGCTGCGGAACACGGCGTGGAGATGGTGGAGAACCGGGACCTGGCGCGCGCGCTCTACGATGGCTGCGAGCTGGGCGACTTCATCCCTCCGGAGTTCTATCAAGTGGTGGCCGACATCCTGGTGTACGTCTACAGAAAGAAACACGGCGCGCGGCATGCGTGAGAAAGGGGCGGTTCATATCAAGGCGTCTAATATTTTTATAGCGCTGGCGGTGCTGGCTATAGTATTCATACTCATAGTCCCCCTGCCCGCGATGATGATGGATATGCTCCTCATAGTAAACATTACACTGTCTATCCTCGTGCTGCTGTTTTCACTGTACTTAAAAGACCCCCTGGAGTTCTCCGTGTTCCCCACGCTGCTATTGATACTGACACTGTTCCGGCTGTCGCTGAACCTGTCGTCCACGCGGCTCATCCTCGGCAAGGAGGGCAACGCCGGCAGCGTCATTCACACGTTCGGCAGCATTGTCATAGGAAGCAATCTCGCAGTCGGCGTCATTGTATTCCTGATAATTATGATCATACAGTTCATGGTAATTACAAAAGGCGCCGAGCGCGTGGCGGAGGTTGCGGCGCGCTTCACCCTCGATGCCATGCCCGGAAAGCAGATGGCCATAGACGCGGATCTCAACAGCGGCATTATCGACGAGGAGGGCGCGCGAGCGAGGCGAAACGAGATAGCGCGCGAGGCGGATTTCCACGGCGCCATGGACGGCGCGAGCAAGTTCATAAAGGGCGACGCGATAGCGGGCGTCATAATAACAATTATAAATATCGCGGGCGGCATCGTCATAGGAGTGCTCACGATGAACAAGACGCTTGGCGAGGTAGTGAACATATTTCTGCTTGCCACGATAGGCGACGGGCTTGTAAGCCAGATGCCGGCGCTGCTCATCTCTACGGCCTCCGGCATAATAGTCACGCGCTCCGGCGCGGAGCTGGCGTTTGGGGAGGAGGTCTCGTCCCAGGTGCTCGCGCAGCCTTACGTGCTCATTATGGGCGGCGTGCTCCTGGCCGTTGTCAGCCTCGTGCCGGGGTTGCCCAAGGTGCCCATGCTGCTGCTGGCCATCGCGCTGGCGGCGATTGGGCTAAACCTGCGCCGGCGGCGCGCGAGGGCCGAGGCCGTGACCGTGGACGACGAGGCGTCGATGCGGGCGCAGGAGAAGCGCAAGCCCGAGAGCGTGACGACGCTGCTGCAAGTGCGCCCCATAGAATTCGAGTTCGGCTTGGGTCTGATCCCGATGGTGGATGTTTCACAGGACGGGGATCTGCTCGACAGGGCAGTGATGATACGGCGGCAGAGCGCGCTCGACATGGGCATCATCGTGCCTGCCATACGCTTTGTGGACAATATCCAGCTCGGCACGAACGCGTACTCCATTAAGATAAAGGGCGTGGAGGTGGCGCACGGGGAGGTAATGGCAGACCACCTGCTGGCGCTGTCCACGGGCGACGTGGAGGAGGAGATATACGGGATCCCCACCGTGGAGCCAACGTTTGGGCTGCCGGCGCTGTGGATACCCAAGAGCGAGCGGGAGAACGCGGAACTCATGGGCTACTCCACCGTCGACCCGCCGTCCGTCATTGCCACGCATCTCACGGAAGTCATCAAGCGGTACGGCAGCGAGCTCCTCAACCGGCAGCAGGTACAAACGCTCGTTGACAACTTAAAACGATCCCAGCCGGCGCTCGTGGAAGAGGTCATACCCAAGATGTTCTCGCTCGGCGAACTGCAAAAAGTGCTGGGGAACCTGCTCTCGGAGAATGTCCCCATCCGCGACATGGCGACTATCGTGGAGGCGCTGGGAGACAACGGGAATGTCACGCGCGATACCGATCTGCTCACGGAGTACGCCAGGCAGGCGCTCCGGCGGGCCAT
>JAITEC010000032.1 GCA_031282225.1 Oscillospiraceae bacterium
GCCATGATTTATCCGCGGTCGGTCGCATCCCTGACCCCGCTGCGCCAATTGATGGACAACATTCAGTCGTTCATCGTTGTGGGTTTCTTTCTCGGGGTGATCGTCCTTTTCCACCGGGCGATATTTGAGAGGGAGCAGCGCAAGGTGGTAGCTGCCGGCGGCAGGATCGCCAAGCAGGACAAGCTGCTGCGCATGGTGAACGATTCCGCCGTGCTCCTGCTCTCGTCCGACACGGATAGGTTCATTGAGGTTTTAAATGACAGCATGGAGATGATCGCGCGGACCGTCGGTGTTGACCGTATGTATATTTGGAAGAACAACACACGCGGCGGGGCACTCCATTACACCAAGATATTCGAGTGGGCGGACAACTCCGAATTGAAACGGGTAACCACGATGGATTTCGCGTATAGCGATACCCTTCCGGAGTGGGCGGAAAAGCTCTCTGCGGGGCGGTGCGTAAACGGCCCGATTCGCGGCCTTTCAGCGACAGAGCAAAAGCGCCTTTCACCGTATGGTGTGCTGTCCATCCTCGTGGTGCCGGTTTTTTTGCAGCAGGAATTCTGGGGGTTCGTCAGCTTCGACGACTGCAGCAACGAACGCGAGTTTTCGGCGAACGAGGAAAATATCTTGAGGTCGGGCAGCTTGCTGATGGTCAACGCGATCCTGCGCAACGAAATGACGCAAAACCTCATTTCCGCGCGCGAGGGTGCGCTTTTGAGCGCGCAGGCCAAGAGCGAATTCCTCGCGAACATGAGCCACGAGATCCGCACTCCCATTAACGCCGTAGTCGGCATGACGTCCATTGGCAAATCGGCCTCCGATATTGAGCGAAAGGATTATTGCTTCGGGAAAATTGAGGACGCGTCCGCGCATCTTTTAGGCGTCATCAACGATATACTGGATATGTCCAAGATCGATGCGGGCAAGCTGGAACTGTCCTCCGTGGAATTCTCTTTTGAAAAGATGCTGCGGCGCGTGGTTAACGTGATAAATTTTCGAGTGGACGAAAAAAAGCAGAAGCTCACCGTGCGCCTCGACCGCAAGATCCCCTACGCCTTGATCGGCGACGACCAGCGGCTGTCGCAGGTGATCGCGAACCTGCTGTCCAACGCCGTGAAATTCACGCCGGAATACGGCACCGTCCGCGTCGATACGCGCCTCGTAAATGAAGAGGGCGGCCATTGCACGATCAGGATAGACGTGACCGATTCCGGCATAGGCATCAGCGAGGAACAGCAGGCACGCCTGTTCAGCTCCTTCGTCCAAGCGGAAAGCGACACCTCGCGGAAATACGGCGGCACCGGACTGGGGCTGGCTATCTCAAAAAGCATAGTCGAAATGATGGGAGGGCAAATATCCGTCCACTCTGAGCTCGGCCGCGGTTCCACGTTCTCCTTTACTGTCCAGCTTGAGCGCGGCGCGGAAGATACGAGCGGCGCAGCGCGCCCGGACATCCGCTGGGACAGCATCCGCGTGCTTTTGGTAGACGACGAACAGGATATGCGCGAGCATTTCACGGAGATAGCGCAGCACATCGGTTTTCGCTGCGACGCCGCCTCCGACGGGGACGGCGCGCTGCGCGCGATCAATGAAAACGGCGCCTACGACCTGTACTTCGTGGATCTGCGAATGCCCGGCATGAGCGGGATAGAGCTCACGCGCCGAATCAAGGAGAACGATGCGGGTCACGCCATCGTCATCATGATATCCGCGACGGAATGGAACACTATTGAGTCCG
The DNA here is from genome assembly GCA_031282225.1 of Oscillospiraceae bacterium. Taxonomy (GTDB): domain Bacteria; phylum Bacillota; class Clostridia; order Oscillospirales; family Oscillospiraceae; genus JAISBX01. The sequence continues at coordinate 1,742 of JAITEC010000032.1, forward strand.
AGGCGAAGGGCGCGGGCGTGGACATGTTCCTGCCAAAGCCCATTTTCCCGTCCGCTATAACCGATTGCATCAACGAATGCCTGGGACTCTCCGGCACCATGTCGCCGGAGGCGCGGGCCGAGGCGGCGGCAGACAACTTTACGGGATACCGCGTACTCTTGGCCGAGGACGTGGAGATCAACCGCGAGATTGTGCTGGCGCTGCTTGAACCTACGGGTATTGCCGTCGATTGCGCGGAAAACGGAGCCGAGGCGGTAGAGATGTTCGGCGCGGCTCCCGCGCGCTACGACATGATATTCATGGACGTGCAGATGCCGGAGATGGACGGCTACACCGCCACGCGCCACATCCGCGCCGCAGGTCTGCCGGGCGCTAAGAGCGTGCCAATAATCGCCATGACGGCCAACGTATTCCGCGAGGATGTGGAAAAATGCCTCGAGGCCGGCATGAACGACCACGTGGGCAAGCCCCTGGACTTCAACGAGGTGCTCGACAAGCTGCGCCGGTATCTGCCGGCGCGATGAACAAAGTTTGCAAATCGGCGGCGGGCGTGGTAGACTTGCACGGTCATAAATACAGCGCCTGTGGCGCGGCGGAGGGATTTGCGGTGAGAGCTATTGTCACAGTCATAGGGAGGGATCGCGTGGGGATAATCGCGGGCGTGTGCGCACAGCTGGCGGACGCGAACGTGAATATACTTGATATCAGCCAGACTATATTGCATGAGTATTTTACAATGATAATGCTCGTCGATGTCTCGGGCTGCCCGGTGCCGTTTAGCGAGCTTGCAATGGCGCTGGGCGAGAACGGCGAGCGCATGGGCGTGTCCGTGCGCATCCAGCGCGAGGACATCTTCGAGGCCATGCACAGGCTAGATTGATTTACGCGCCGGAGGTTTTTATGCTCAATTCCCATGAAATATTGCAGACTATCGAGATGATAGATCAGCAGCACCTTGACATACGCACGATTACAATGGGCATCTCGCTGCGCGACTGCGCCGGGCAGGACATAGCGGGCACGTGCTCGAGGATTTACGACAAGATAACCGACAAGGCGCGCGACCTCGTGAGGGTCGGATGCGAGATAGAGAGCGAGTTCGGCATACCCATAGTGAATAAACGCATATCCGTGACGCCTATCGCCATCGTGGCGGAGAGCGCGCGGACGGAAGACTACGCCCCGATCGCCGAGGCCATGGACGCGGCTGCCGAGGCAGTGGGCGTGAACTTTATCGGGGGCTACTCCGCCCTCGTCCACAAGGGGTTCACGCGCGGCGACAGGAAACTGATAGACTCCATCCCCTATGCGCTGTCTAAGACGCGGCGCGTGTGTTCGTCCGTAAACGTGGCGACGACAAGAGCCGGAATAAATATGGACGCCGTCGCGCTCATGGGCACTGTCGTCAAAGAGTGTGCCGAGCGGACGGCGGCGGACGGCGGGTCGGCGTGCGCCAGGCTCGTCGTCTTTGCCAATGCGGTAGAGGACAACCCCTTCATGGCTGGCGCGTTCCACGGCACGGGCGAGCCGGAGTGCGTGATAAACGTAGGCGTCTCGGGTCCGGGCGCGGTGGCACAGGCGCTCCGCAGCGCGGCGGGCAAACCGTTCGACATCGTGGCGGAAACCATAAAGGCAGCCGCGTTCCGCGTGACGCGCGCCGGCCAACTCGTGGCGCAGGAGGCCTCGCGCAGGCTGGGCGCCCCCTTCGGCATCGTAGACCTCTCGCTCGCGCCTACGCCCGCAGCGGGCGACAGCGTTGCTGACATACTGCGCGGCATGGGGCTGTCCCATGTCGGCACGCACGGCACGACGGCGGCGCTGGCGCTGTTGAACGATGCCGTAAAGAAGGGCGGAATAATGGCCTCCGGACACGTGGGCGGCCTTTCGGGAGCGTTTATACCCGTCTCGGAGGATGCCGGAATGATAGAGGCGGCCAGAAACGGTTCTCTCGCCATAGAAAAGCTGGAAGCCATGACCTGCGTGTGTTCGGTTGGGCTCGATATGATAGCCGTACCCGGCGACACGCCGGCATCCGCGATATCCGCCATAATTGCGGACGAGGCGGCTATAGGAGTCATGAACAACAAGACGACGGCCGTACGCATAATACCCGCGCCCGGCAAGTCCGTAGGCGACGAGATATCTTTCGGCGGATTGCTCGGCACGGCCCCCGTCATGCGATGCAGCCCGGGCGACAGCTCGCAGTTCATTGCCAGGGGCGGCCGCATTCCCGCCCCCGTGCACAGCCTCAGAAACTAAAGGGGATGGTATTGCATGAAACTCGCCGGTTGTGCCCTCTCGCGCGAACTGGACAGGTACGCCATAGACGAACTCGGCATTGACTCCGTCGAGTTGATGGCGAGGGCCGGCGAACATGTTGCGGCGGCGGCGCTCGACTTACTGCCGTCCGGCGGCAGGCGCGCCGCTGTCATCTGTGGTTCGGGCAATAACGGGGGCGACGGCATGGCGGCCGCCGCCGGCCTGCTCCGGCGCGGCATCGAAACGCGCGTGTTCCTTGTGGCGCCGCGCGGGAAGATGACATCCGACACGGCGGAGATGGAGCGGAGACTGCGCGAACTCGGCGCCCGCGCGGAAGAACTTGACGGCAGCCCCGGCGCGCGCGAATACATCTTGTCGTGCGGCGTAATAATAGACGCGATTTTCGGAATCGGCCTGAGAGCAGAGCTGTCGGGTCGCGCCCTGTCCGCCGCGCAACTCATCAACTCGTCAGAGGCTGGCATTGTATCCGCCGATATACCGTCCGGCGTCTCCGCCGACACTGGCAGCGTGCCTGGCACCGCCGTGAGAGCGGATATAACCGTGACGTTTACGCTGGCCAAACCGGGGCATTACCTCCCACCGGGCTGCACCTATTGCGGCGACGTGCGCGTCCGGGACATAGGCATCCCGGACGATGTGGCGCGCTCGGCAGCTACCGCCCTGTTCACTGTGGAAGAGGAGGACATAACCCTGCCCGCCAGGGAACGCGTCTCCCACAAAGGCGATTACGGGCGGGACTTGATATTTGCCGGCAGCGTCGGATACACGGGCGCTCCCGTGCTCGCGGCGCGTGCCGCCACGCGTCTCGGCGCGGGGCTCGTGTGCGTTGGCGTGCCGCAGACCGTCTACGGCATCGTCGCGGCAAAATGCGAGGGCGAAATGGCTTTTCCGCTCCCGTGCGGACGCGACGGCGACCTGTCGGAGGAGGCGGCGGACTTGCTGCAATCGCGCATGGAGCGGTGCGACGCCGTTCTCATAGGCCCCGGTCTCGGGACAGGCGAAAAGACCCGGAAGATAGTCCTCCGTCTCATATCTGAATCACGAAAACCACTGATTTTAGACGCGGATGGCATAAACGCCCTGTCCGGAAACATAGATATATTGAAGGGCGCCACCTGCCCCGTGATACTCACGCCTCACGACGGCGAATTCGGCAGGCTGACCGGCGGAGAGGGTTCGGGCGGCCGATTAGCCGCCGCTCAGGATTTCGCCGTCAAAAACGGGTGCATACTCGTATTAAAGGGTTACCGCACTATTACGGCCATGCCGGACGGCACCGCTTACATTAACACCACGGGCGGCCCCGCGCTCGCCAAGGGCGGCTCGGGCGACATACTCGCGGGCATGATACTGGCGCTCGCCGGACAGGGATTCCCTCTCAAAGACTCCGTTTTGGCCGCCGTGTACCTCCACGGACTGGCCGGCGACATATGCGAGCGGCAATATGGCCAGTACAGCGTCGCCGCAGGCGAAATAATCGACGCGCTGCCCGCAGCGGTAATGCGAGTAACAGCAAAACGCAGTGAAGAAGGAGCGGCAAATGCGTGAGAGCACCATGCGCACAATGGCGCGCGCGATACGCATAATACCGATAGCGGCAGCCGCGCTGGCGCTATTGGTCTCGTGTTCGCAGCGCGCCGCACTGGAAGATCTGGAAGCGAATATAAGAGATAGCCTCAGGGGCGCGGAAGGCATTGAGGCCACGGCAAACATTACCGCCGATTACGGGGACGATGTGTTCGATTTTACGGTGAAATACATCGGAACGGCGGACATGGGTACCGTGGAAATCCTAGAGCCCGATATTGTGGCGGGAGTAGTGGCAAAAGTCACGTTCCCAGAGTGCTACCTGGAATACGACGGCGCCTCGGTGGAATCCGGCCCGCTCACGGGCGACGGGCTGTCCCCTGTCCAAGCGCTGCCCGTATTGCTGGGACAGTGGACGGACGGGTACGCCGAAATCATGAGTTCCGAGCGCGTCGGCAGCGCGGACGCGCTCGCGATCGAGACGCGGATAACCGATACGGCCTCGCAAAAAACGTGGTTTAACTCCGAGACGCTGCTGCCCGTGCGCTCCGAGATATACGACATGGGCAAAATGGTCGTCTCATGTACTGTGGAGAGCATTCTTATCCGGTGATATCCAAATGCCGATTCTTTTCACCGGAGATGAAAGCGACGGGGGTATTTCAATGCCGGACATCATTACTAAAGAAACGGCGCGTACATGGGCCGAGGTCGATATGGGTGCCATTGCGCACAATTACACTGCAATAAGGGGATTGCTGGGAGGCGGAGCGCGTTTCCTCGGCGTTGTCAAGGCAGACGCATACGGCCACGGCGCCGTACCCGTGGCTCGCGAGCTGGTACGCCTGGGCTGCGAATACCTGGGGGTGGCGTGCCTGTCGGAGGCAATAGCGCTCAGGGACGGCGGGATCCGCCTCCCCATACTCATATTGGGGCATACGCCCCCCGAGTACACGCATCTGCTCACGGAATACAGCATAACACAGGCAGTTTGCGGACTCGGCGCCGCGCTCGGGTACTCCGAGAGGGCGCGCGGCGCCCTCCTCATGGCACATATAAAGCTGGACACAGGCATGGGGCGCCTAGGGGACTGGGGCGCCTCGGAACTCGAACGCGCCCTGTCACTGCCGAACCTCAGCTATGAGGGGATATTCACGCATTTCGCGCAATCGGAATCGGACGACGGCTCGTTCACGCAATCGCAGCTGCGCGCATTTCTCAGCCGCGCGGACGCTCTGCAAAAAAGCACGGGACATAAATTCAATATCAGGCATTGCGCCAACAGTGCGGCTGTGATAAAATACCCGCAGTCGCACCTTGACATGATCCGCCCGGGCATTGCGCTCTACGGGTACTATCCCGGCAGGCCCGCAGTCATGCCCGCGCTCCGGCCGTCCATGAGCCTCCGTTCACGCGTCATGCAGGTGAAGAGGATAAAAAAGGGGGACACGGTGAGCTATGGCAGGCGGTACACGGCCGACAGCGAGCGAACCGTCGCCGTGCTGCCAATAGGGTACGCGGATGGGCTCCACAGATCCCTGTCGGGCAGGATAGACGTGCTTGTAAACGGTAGGCGCGCGCCGCAAATCGGCACTATTTGCATGGACGCCTGCATGGCAGACGTCACAGGCATAGCGGGCGTAGCGGCCGGAAGCGTCGCCACGCTCATAGGTGCCGACGTTGACGGGCGGATATATGCCGACGAGCTCGCGAACTTGGCGGGGACGCTCTCGCACGAGATACTCACGTCAATCTCGGGCAGGGTCCCCAGGATATATGTCGATTCAGGGGAGGGCTTTGACAGGGCTGTATAAATAACGCAACTTTGAGACAAAATTATATCAGCCCGGCTACATAGGCGCGCGGACGCAGCGGCAGCCGAGGCGAGTATGTTTTGTCGGGAAGTGAAGCTCGTGTTAGGCGGAGTGAAGAGGGGCGATATTTATTACGCTGATTTAAGTCCGGTGGTCGGCAGTGAACAGGGCGGCGTGAGGCCGGTATTGATAGTTCAAAACGATGTGGGCAACAAGCACAGCCCAACCGTGATCGCAGCGGCGATCACATCGCAGATAAACAAGGCGCGCCTGCCTACCCACATTGAGCTCGGCGGAGGCGACAGCGGGCTCGCGCGCGATTCCGTAGTGTTGCTCGAACAGATAAGGACACTTGACAAACGCAGGCTGAAAGAACGCATGGGGCAGCTTGACGAGCGGACAATGTACGCCGTAAACAACGCCATAGCCGTCAGTTTCGGGTTGACCTACTGACGCGCGCGGCGCCGCCCCGCACGCAAACATCAGGAGGACAAAAGTTTGAAAAACAAAAAAAAGGCGCTGATCGCGGTCGCGGCGGCTCTGGGGGTAGCGGCGGCTACGGGACTGACTATCTTGGCTGCGACCAATTCCGGCGGACAGTCCAACCCGCTGATAACGCTCAGCTACCTCGACAATCAATTCGCACCCCAAATAAAGTCGGAGCTGCGCGGCGAGATAACGGCGGCGGCGGCGGAACTCGCCAGGAAGTTCGAGGAAGCAATAGCGTCGGGCGCCGCGTCGGGCGCCGCGCCCCCCGCTGCGCCCGCACCCGGAGACGCAGACGTGTTCGCCGTGGTCACGCTCAGCCGCGGGCAGACGGCAAAGTGCTCTGTCGGGACCGAGCTCCTGTTGCGCATCGGCGGCGCCGCGTCAGTGGGAGAGGCGCCCGGTCTCGTGGATTCCACGGGCGGGACGACGCTGGCGGACGGCGGCGCGTTGTCGGCGAACCATCTCTACATGGTCACAATCGAAGGAAACGGCATAAAAGCCACGACCGACACCGTGAAAATCATGATCCGGGGCGAATACTCAGTTACATAGCGCTAATAGGCACGTATAGTTGTGGACAGACTGCCTGATAAAAACGCCGGCGCGTCTCGCCTGCCTTGGCGCGCTGAAAAAGCGCCGGAGGCGCTCTTTAGCGACCGCGCGCTCGCCGACGCGGCGCGCGGCATATGCGGGGCGCTGCGGGCGGAGGCGGACGGCTGCGTCATGCTCGCCCTTCCCATAGACGACACGAGCCCCATACCTCTGATGGCGGCGTTCTGTCTCGGCGAACCCTGGTTTATAGACGGGGCGGAGTACTTAGTGTTTACGGTTCGCTCCGGCTCGCCGACGAGCCCGGTACCGTTGCGGCGCGCGTGAGCCGCCGCTTTTCGCGGGGGCATTCATTGCGGTATTTCAAATTCGACTTCCGCGTCCCCGCCTTCTCCCCCTCCCGGGAACATGGACAAGATGCCCTCTTCCGCGCTGTACATGACTCCGTAGATGTTTAGGGACGGATCGAACTCTACGAGGAACACGCTGTCGGACATTTCGGCAATTTTCCTTATCGCCGCCCTGTGCTTGTCATCTTTCGGGAACTGTCTCCGCCCGCCTCCCGGAGCCCCGATACTGTGCGAGAACATTGTGAAGTACCCCTCGCGCTCAATTATGTATAGAAAATCCCCCGCCGAGCGAGCCGCCACCATGTTGCCCTTCTCCAGCTCCTCGGCAAGCCGCTCGCCGTCTTTTGGCAAAACATCGAGATTGATAATCTCCAATTTCCAATTCACCCTCGCTTTTCTAGAATGAAATATTTGCATACCGCCCGTAATCGATGTTATAATACACAATAATTGCCTTATTCGAGCACTATCGTGAGGGGAAGTGGTATTATGCCAATCAGGATATCGGTGACCGGCGACCTTGGCAGCGGCAAGAGCACCATTTGCAGGCAACTGAACAAGCGATATAACCTTGGCATATATTCAACCGGGGCAATACAGAGAAAAATAGCCGCCGAGATGGGCATGTCCACTTTTGATTTAAATAAGTATATGGAGAACCACCCGGAGATCGACCGCCGGATCGACGACGGGCTGGCAGACCTATCGGCGGCGCGGGATGATATCGTCATCGACTCCCGCATGGCCTGGCATTTCGTAAAGGACACGTACAAGGTATTTTTGATCGCGGACGGAACCGTCGCCGCCAAAAGGGTCTTCGGGGACGATATACGCACCAGCGAAAAGTACTCAGATATCGAGGACGCAAAACTTCAGCTCAAAGAGCGCAAGGCGAGTGAAAACCACAGGTACAGGCAAAAGTACGGCGTGGATTGCGGGGACCTGCAAAATTACGACATTGTTGTGGACACCACCGGCGCACCGCCCGCCTACATCGCGGATATTATCATGGCGGGCT
>JAITEC010000117.1 GCA_031282225.1 Oscillospiraceae bacterium
CGCGGCACAGATACGCGCCCCTGCCGGGGCTCTTGCCCTTGGGATCGAGCGAGACCACGCCCTCCGGAGAGCGCACGACGCGAATGAGCTCGCGTTTTGGCTTCATTTCGCGGCAACCGAGGCACAGCCGCACGGGCGCCTTCTTCTGCATGCGGCTCCCTACTCCCCCAACTCTGGCACCGGCTCTTCTCGCTCCGGCTCCATGTCGTAATCGATCTCGCTCCCGTTATCAAACTCCCGCCAGAACTCGTCTTGCGTATCGTCGTCCGCGTCGCCGAGCGAGGCGGGTTTTATGTCTATCTTATAGCCCGTGAGCCGGGCGGCGAGGCGGACGTTTTGCCCCTCCTTGCCTATTGCCAGGGACAACTGGTTGTCCGGAACCCATGCGCGGCACGACCTCCCGTCGGGCAGTATCTTGACGCTGCGCACGCTCGCGGGCGCGAGCGCCGCGGAGATGTACTCCGCAGCGTCGTCGCTGTACTTGACTACGTCGATTTTCTCGCCGCACAGCTCGTCTACTATCGTATTGACCCTGTCGCCCTTTGGACCCACGCACGCGCCCACGGGCTCCACGTTTTCGTCGTTTGACATCACGGCGACTTTTGTCCTGCTCCCCGCCTCGCGCGCGATGCTGCGTATTTCCACCGTTCCGTCGTATATTTCCGGCGATTCCAGCTCAAACAGCCGCCTCACAAGGCCCGGGTGCGTGCGGGAAATGAGTATCCTCGGGCCCCGCGTCAGTTTTTTCACTTCCATGACGTAGACCTTCAGCCTATCCCCGTCCGCCACCACCTCTCCCGGTATCTGTTCGCCGGTCGGCAGTATGGCTTCCATTGTCTCGGCGTTTGAGCTGAGCGAAACAGTTATGGCGCCTGTACGCGGATCCACGCGGGTCACAACGGCCGTCATTATCTCCCGCTCTTTTGACGCGAACTCACCGAATACCATGTTGCGTTCCGCCTCGCGAATGCCCTGTATGATGACTTGTTTTGCCGCCTGCGCGGCAATGCGCCCGAACTTGCCCGTCTCTACGGGCGTATTTATGATGTCCCCCACGGCCGCGCCCGCGTTGATAGCCCGCGCCTGTTCCAGCGAAAGTTCCGTGCCGGGAGCGGTCACGAAGTCCACTACCGTCTTCTGGATAAACATTTCAACCGTTCCGCGCGTGACATCGAAAATCACGCGGGCGTTGTCTCCGGAGTCGGGAAAATCCTTTCTCAGAGCCGCCAGCAGCGCCTGTTCGATTTTTTCCGCCATGTACTCCTTGGATATGCCCTTCTCCCTCTCGATATCCGCAAGGGCAGCAAAAAAATCAGCGTTCATTTTGATAAATTCCTTTCACTGTATCCTGAGCCGCACGTTTGCAATCTCGTCTTTTTTAAATGCCCTCGCCTCGGCGCCGTCGTCTATCTCAATATCGCCGCCGTCATATCCGCAAAGCCGCCCAACAAACTCTTTCCGGCCGTCTTTCGCCTTGTACAGCTTGACCTCCACGAGGCTTCCCATGAACCGCTCGAAATCGGAAGGCCTCCGCAGGGGCCGCTCGGCGCCCGCCGACGAGACCTCGAATATATATCCGTCCGGCAGCAGGTGCTCATATTCGTCGAGCGCGGGGTCGATCTGCCGGCTTATGTTCTCGCAGTGCTCTATGGATACGCCCTCCGGCCTGTCTATGAACACACGCAGGTACCATGTGCCGGCCTCTTTCACATACTCCACGTCCCAGAGCTCGCACCCGTGCTCCTCGCACGCCCTGCGCGCGATCTCGCCGACTGTTTGTACGATTTTGCTCACCGCCCGGCACCGCCCCTCGCTCACAAAGTTAAAATCCGCAACAAAAAAAGTGGGGGATTTCCCACTCCGAGACCCTTAGATACACGGATTGTACCACGTTTTTTCATCGTTTGCAATAGGGAAATAAGCCGAACGACGTTATATTCTTTAGTATGACTTTAGTATGACAATAAAGGAGGGCGCGGTTTCCATCCGCTCTCTCCGATAGTTTCTATTATTTTGTCCATCCATATGGCGTAGCCCTCCGGCGCGAGATGTATGCCATCGACAAACAGCCCGTCGTACATCTGCCCGCTGTCGTCCGCGTAATAGCGCGCGATGTCCAGGTAGCTCACGTTTCGATACCCGTCATATTTCATGATGATCCCGTTCGCCTCGGATATCTTGGAGGCGAGGCCGGCAGTGCCGCCGTTGTAAGCGCTGGGCAGTATCGAACAGAGTATTATCTTTGATTTTGGCGAGCGGCTGTGCAAGATTTCTATAATTTCCCCTATGCCGGCCGCTACGGACTGCGCGGCATCGGCAGTGAACAGGAGATTGTTCGTCCCTACCATCAGGACAATGAACCTGGGCTTTGTACCGACGGGGAATTCCCCGTTTTCAAGCCGCCAGATCACGTTTTGTGTCTTGTCCGACCCGAACCCGAGGTTTAGTATCCTGTCGCCGTACCTCCGGCGCAGCTCTTGCCACGCCTCCTGTCCTTCCTCTTCCCACCGCTGCGTAATACTGTCTCCGATAAACACTATTTGGGGATTGTCCCGTATCTCGCCCGCTTTTTCGCCGTGCCTGTCGAGCCACCACTGCTCAGAACCGCTCATCGGCACAACCGCCGGGTCCCCGGGCGCCACGTCCGGCACCGGCATCACGTCTCCTGCGTCCGCCTGCCCCCCCGGCGCCGCCGGGCGCAGCGCTACCGGCTCAAGCATCGCCTTCAATCCGTCTTTATTGGCTATAATGCATATTATCAATAATACGGCTCTCAAAAAGCCTTTCATACGGTCAATTCACTTCATCCCGCCCACGCCGAGCCTGCCGCGCGGCATTTTTTCGACATATTTATTTTATGCAAAACGGATCTGTTTGTCAAGCCGCTTTATAGCTGAATAAATTCGTTGCGAGCGTCACAACGCGAGAACTAAGCCTTCGTATCTCGTTTGTTACGGCGCAGCCGTGACAAACGAGATGATTCGTTTGAATGAAATCTTGACTAAAACAAATACGACAATATACAAGCTCGCCAAAAATAGCGGCATCCCATATACGACCGTGCGCGATATTTGCAGCGGAAATACCAAGATAGAAAAATGCTCCGGAGAAACGCTGTATAAACTCGCGAAAACTCTTGATGTTCCAATTGAAATGCTCCTTGACGACGCCATGGAATACCGCCCGGGCTTTGAGTGGTACAAAAGCCAGGTTTGCCATCTTGTCAAAAGCATGGGCGATTTGGACTTTCTCATCAACGCGCTCGAATCGGGCAAAATCCGCAAGCTGGCGGCGCCCTCGGCCCAAACAGCACTTTGAAGCCGCCGCTGGATTTCCGGACAAACGCGAATCTACCCCTGCCGACAAACCCGACAGCGGGGAGACATCAGCGATGTTATTGTAGCCGAGGTCAAGGATTTCGAGTTCCGTCAGGTCCGCCAATGGCGTTACATCGGTTATTTGATTGCCGTTGAGGTATAGCTGCCGCAACTGTGTGAGTCCCGACAGTGTGGTAAGGTCTGAGATAGGTCGCTTGCCTTTATCGTAACATTTGTTGATATATAATTGCTGCTGCCATATCCAGAACATTGGGCATCTGTACCCTGCGGACACGCTGTCGCCGCGCCGCTGAGATTGTTCTTATTGGAATATGCGTAAACAGACACGGTCACCCTTGGCGCACCCGACATTTCAAACGTTTCAAATAGTTATCCGCGCCTTATCGCGCCCCTGCACCAATCCGCCGCGTACGCGAGCGCGAACGGGACGGCGAACGATGGGGCGGCTATGAATATGAAGCGGATAAGGGGCGATAGGCTTGGGAATATCGCGTCTATTGCCCGCGTTGTTATCACAAGCACCAGGACGTGCGACAGATAGACGGAAAACGTCCGCGCGTGCAGCGACTCCACCGCGCGGGCGAGCTTTCCGCTGAGAGGGCGCAGGGTCTCGGCTGCGGCAAATAGCGCGACGACGGCGCAGCTGCGGTAGAGTATGTGGACATACTCGGAAAGGCGGTAGACAGATGCGCCCATCGCCGCGCGATACATCATGGGCAGATGCAAGGCGGCGACGGCGGCAAACGCCGCTATGAGCCAAGCCGCGCGCTTCTTGGCAAAACGCGTGAAATTTTCAAAGCACAGCCCGCAATATACCCCGAGCATCCAATATATCATGTACATCGGGAAGAAATAGTCAGCCGGCATGGGCATAAGCTCCGCCGGGAAATATATCTGGAAATACTTCGCGGCCGCCGTCACGAGCAGCGCCGCAACCAGCCCGGGAACAGGCTTTACGCGCCGTGCAAACTTTGCCAGCAGCGGCGTTATCAGGTAAAACTGCATGACGATTATTACGAAGTAAAACTGCGCCGAGAGCGTGCCGTTTAATATGTAGACGAGCAGGTCGCCAAAACGAAATGGGAAATAATGGGCGACAAACGTGAAGAACGCGTAATACACAGCCGTCCATATGACATATGGCGCATACACGCGCCTTAACCTGCCCAGCATGAATCGCCCGTACTCAAACGGCGCCGCCTCATATTTCAAGGTTTGCTTCATCGCGCTCATAAACACAAACCCCGGCATTGCGAACGACAGGAAATGCACGCTCACCAGCATGAGTTTAGTAAAACGCCCGGCCACGCCTCCGCCGATATATCCGGCGGCGACGTGCAAAAATATCACAATAAGACACAGCGCCGTCTCGCAAACAGTCACGCTCCCGCTGCGCACCCGCCCGTTCAAGGTTTTTTAACGGCGGCTTGCAATATGAAATTCAAGACGAACAGAAGCGTGGACACCGCGAGTATCGGGTGGATATCCCGCGACTGGCGCTTGCACAGCTTGACGACGCAGTAGAAGATGAAAGCCGCCGCAATGCCGTAGGTAATGCTGTAGGCGAGCGCCATGAACGCGCCCGCAAAAAACGCCGGGATGGCCTCGTCCAGGTTCGACCACTTTACGTCTATAAATGACGACATCATCATAATCCCTACCACCACGAGCGCCGGGCTCGTCGCGGCGGAGGGTATGGCACTTACAAAGTTGGCTAAAAACGCACTCGCTATGAAGCAGGCCGCCACCACAACGCTCGTGAGCCCCGTGCGCCCACCCGCGCCGATGCCCGCCGCGCTCTCGACGTATGTCGTTGTATTAGATGTTCCGAATATTGCGCCCACGGACGTCGCTATGGCGTCCGCGAACAGCGCCTTGTCCATCTTCGTCTTAAAGCCCACGCTGTGCTCCATCGCCTTTTCGTCCTTTTCGCTGAATATCCCGCTGCGCCGGCCTGTTCCAATGAACGTGCCTATCGTGTCGAACGTATCGGAGATAGAAAACGAGAATATGGTGACTATGGCGGTGAGCGCTACGGACGCTCCGCCCGAGAACAGAGAGCCCATGCCCTCTTTTGTGAATATGACGCCGAACGTGGAGGGCAGTGCGCGGCAGGCCTCGACAAAGCTCACTGAATCCCCCGCTACGGTGACGCCCATAGGTATGCCTATGACGGCTGAGGCAATTATGCTTATCAGTATGGCGCCCTTTACCTTGAGCGTCAGTAGGATTATGACGAGGAATAGTCCTATGAGGAACAGCCACAGCGCGGGCGTGTCCAGGTTAGCCATGGCCGGCACGGCGCCGCCCACACTGACAAGCCCCGCGTTTAGCAGCCCTATGTACGCGATGAATATGCCTATGCCCCCGGAGATCGCGTGCTGCAGGGGCTTGGGTATGGCCCTTATTATGTGTTTGCGCAGCTTCGTGACGGTTATGAGGATGTTTATGATCCCGCAGATGAACACCATCGACAGCGCGTGCTGCCACGTGTAGCCAAAGCCCAGGCAGACCGTGTACACAAAAAACGCGTTGAGCCCCATCCCGGGTGCCTGCGCGTACGGCACGTTCGCGAACAGTCCCATGACAAGCGTCCCTATTACCGCCGAGATAATTGTCGCCAGGAACACGGCGCCCCACTCCATGCCGGATCCGGAGAGTATCGCAGGGTTGACAGCAATGATGTACGCCATCGCGAAGAACGTTGTGAGGCCCGCCATGACCTCCGTGCCGACTTTCGTCTTGTTTTCCCTGAGCCTGAATATCTTGTCCATAATACGCACGCTCCACAGATAAATTTAGCACCGTCGCCCAGCGGCCGCCGCGCCGTTATTTTACTATACGGCGCCGCCCCGGCGCAATACATAATTTCGCCTCAGCCTTCATTTTCTTCTTGACACGGATTGGAGTTCGTGCGACAATATGTATGTCCCACGGTAAAAATATTGATTGATTTTGGAGGTATTGTCGCTATGAGGATTTTGAGGAAGGTGTTCATGGCTGCGCTGGTCATAGCGCTGTCCGTCGGCCTATATACGATTGCGGCGGCAGACGAGGGCGAGGTCTCTATCCAGCTCAACGGGAAGCTCATCGATTTCCCCAGCGGGGTCGTGCCGTATTACAGCAGCGAGTTTTGGAGGGTATTCGTGCCGGCCAACGACGTGTTCACGCAGATGGGTGCGCAAGTGGGGTACGATGCCGATACGCGGACAATAACGCTTGAGCGCGGCGATGTCAAAGTTACGTTCCCGCAGGACGGCACCACGGCCGAGATAACCGTCGGCGGCGGGGACACCAAATTTCTGGAGTCCGATGTCAAGCCCGTCACGATAAACAACCGCGTCCTTGTGCCGCTGCGCTTCGTCGCCAACGCGCTCGGATGCAAAGTCGGCTGGGACCAGGAGGCCTTTACCGCGATTATTATTGACCCCGTGTCCTACTTAGCCGGCAATACGGAGACTTTCGACACCCTCACGGCTCTCGCGGATACCCAGGCGGAAGCGGAGGCCACCGGCAACCAGGCAATCGCCGCCGAGATAGCCGGGAAAGTCGCCGCACAGGGCTTGAACGTCGACATTGCGCTTGAATTTGACGCCACAGCCTCGCAGTCGGCAATGGACGGCGCGCTCAGCGGCAAGCTGTCCATCCCGCCGGAGGCGGCCGAGGCGTTAATGCCGGGGCTGTCGCTCTCCGAGATCCCGCTCGACGCGGAGGTAATATTCAATATTGAGACAGGGCTCCTCGCCGTCCGCTACGAGACAGCCAACATGCTCACGGGTCACGGCGCGGACACGTGGATAGCGTTCGACGGGTCGCTCGGCGCCTACGGCGGTGCCGGGGACATAGCCGCGCAGGTAAACGGGGGCAGCGCCGATGTCGGCGAGGCCGTCAAGCAGGTACTCACGGCGCAGATTCTGGCCATGCCCGAGCCGGCCTCCGTATCTGATTTCGGCGCGGTCGAGTTGCAGGTCGGCATACTGTACGGGCTGCTCAGCGACGGCGCGCTCGTGCAAACCGACGACGGGTACAAAAGCGAGTTCTCATACGAGTTGGCGGGTGTCGTGACCGAGACAGCGCTGGCCGTCACTACCGATGCCGACGGGAAGGCGGCGGGCATAACAATGACCGTTGTCGTCAAGGCCGGCGGGGAGACCGTCTCGGATGCAAAACTGGCATTCTCCGACGACGCGATAACAATGGAGATACACGCCGCCGCCGAGGGCGTGACAGTGGACATCACCGTAAAAATGACCGTCTCTCCCACGGACGGTGAGCCGCGCGCGCAGCTGCCCGAAGGCGCCGAGACGGTGAGCTTCTCCGAGCTGGGTCTCACCGGGCTTTTTTAAGAGAGGCGAAAGGCAGACGTGGCATTCGCGCATTTGCACGTACACAGCGAATACAGCCTCTTGGACGGGGCATGCAGGATAAACGACCTCATAGCGCGCGCAGGCGAGCTTGGGCATAACGCCGTGGCCATAACGGACCACGGCGTTATGTACGGCGCAGTGAACTTCTATAAAGCCGCAAAAAGCGCCGGGATAAAGCCCATAATCGGCTGCGAGGCGTATGTGGCGGCGCGTTCGCGTTTCGACACGGAGTACGGCGTGGACTCCGTGAGGAGCCATCTGGTGCTCCTGTGCAGAAACGAAACGGGCTATAAAAACCTCTGTCACCTCGTCAGCGCCTCGTTCTCAGAGGGGTTCTACATCAAGCCTCGCATAGACATGGAACTGTTGCGGGAACACTCGGAGGGACTGATAGCGCTGTCCGCGTGCATGTCCGGCGAGATACCTCGGCTCATAACGGACGGCAAATACGCCCAAGCGAAAGAAAAAGCCCTGCATATGCGGGAGCTCTTCGGCAGCGACGGGTTCTACCTGGAGCTGCAGGACGCCGGAATAGACGGCCAGCGCGCGGTCAACGAGGGCCTGGAGAAAATCCACGACGAGACGGGGATACCGCTCGTGGCAACAAACGACGTGCACTACTTAACGCGCGCGGACGCCGAGATACAAGACGTGCTCCTGTGCATACAGACAGGAAAAACCGTGGACAGCACGGACAGGATGAAGTTCGGCACAAACGAGCTATACCTGAAATCCGAGGAGGAAATGAGGGCTCTGTTCCCGCGCCGTCAGGAGGCGTGCGACAACACGGCACTCATAGCTGATCTGTGCAATTTTGACTTTGAGTTCGGTAAATATAAGCTGCCCGAATTCTCGCTGCCGGATGGCGAAAACGCGCCGGATATGCTCAGAAGGCTGTGCATCGAGGGTTTCGGGCGCCTGTACGGAGACGGGCACGACGATGTGCGGCAGAGGATGCTGTATGAACTAGAAATGATAAATAGCATGGGTTTTACCGACTATTTCCTCATCGTCTCCGACTTCATAGCGTTTGCGAGACGCAGCGGCGTGCCGGTGGGGCCGGGGCGCGGCTCGGCGGCGGGGAGCGTTGCGTCATACTGCCTTGGAATAACTACGGTAGACCCCATCAAGTACGGACTGTATTTCGAGCGGTTCCTCAACCCCGAGCGCGTCAGCATGCCGGATATCGATATTGATTTCTGCGAGCGCAGGCGCTCGGAGGTCATCGACTATGTCAAGCGGAAATACGGCGAGGATCGCGTCGCGCAGATTGTCACGTTCAACACGCTGAAAGCGAAAAACGCCGTGCGCAGCGTGTCAAAAGCGCTCAGCTTGACCTTCGCCGAGGAAAACGAGCTGGCCGCCGCCATCCCCAACGATCTCGGCATCACGCTGCGCGGCGCGCTGGCGTCGTCCAAGAAGCTGCAGGGTATGTACGACGGCGACGCGCGCATAAAAAAGGTAATCGACACGGCCATGGCTATAGAGAATATGCCAAAGGACTCCGGCACGCACGCGGCGGGCGTCGTCATAACAAAACAGCCTGTGCGCGAATACGTGCCGCTTACGCTCTCGAAAAAAGACGACTCCATAGCCACGCAGTACACCATGACCACGCTCGAGGAACTCGGCTTGCTGAAGATGGACTTCCTTGGACTGCGCAACCTGACCGTCATAGACGATGCCGTGCGCGAGATACGCTCGACAGAGCCGGACTTTGATCTTAGCGCCATCCCGGAAGACGACGCGGCGACTTACTCCATGCTGTCGCAGGGCCAGACGGCCGGCGTCTTCCAGATGGAGTCTTCCGGCATAACCGGCGTGTGCATCGGACTGCAGCCCAAGAGCATCGAGGACATCACGGCGATAATTGCGCTCTATCGCCCTGGCCCCATGGATTCAATACCGCGCTTTCTGGAAAACAACCGCCACCCACAGACAATCAAATACAAGCATCCCATGCTCGAGCCGATATTGAAAGTGACATACGGCTGCATTGTGTATCAGGAACAGGTCATAGAGATATTCCGCAAATTGGGCGGGTTCTCACTTGGCCAAGCCGACGTGATACGGCGCGCCATGTCCAAGAAAAAGCTCTCCGTCATTGAGCGCGAGAAAAAGGCGTTCATCGAAGGGGACCCGGAGCGCGGCATTGCGGGCGCAGTGCATATAGGGATACCGCGCGAGGCGGCCTCGTCAATATACGACGAGATGCTCGATTTCGCCAATTACGCGTTTAACAAAGCGCACGCCGTCGCGTACGCCATAATATCGTACCAGACCGCCTACCTTAAATGCCATTACCCGAGACAGTATATGGCGGCGCTGCTCAGTTCCATACTGGGCCTGCCCGAAAAAGTGGCGGAATACCTTGCCGTCTGCCGGGAACTCGGCATTCAGCTGCTTCCACCGGACGTGAACGAGTCGAACGACTCGTTCACCGTAGCGGGGGATAATATAAGGTATGGGCTCGCCGCCGTTAAGGGAATAGGGCGCGGCTTCATACAGGGCCTCATGTCTGAAAGGGCACAAAACGGGCTGTTTACAAGCTTTTCGCAATTCGTGGACAGGATGTACGGCAACGACCTCAATCGGCGCTCGCTCGAGGCTCTGGTAAAATGCGGAGGATTCGACGGTCTCGGCGCGCGCCGGAGCCAGCTGATGGCCGTTTGCGACACAGTGCTCGGCGATATAGCGGATAACAGGCGGCGCAATGTCGAAGGGCAGATGGATTTGTTTGGCACGGCAAATAACACGGCGGACGACCCCGGACAGGCGACGGGCGAGGCTCCCCTGCCGGATATCCCGGAGTTTTCGCCCGGCGATTTGATGCGCATGGAACACGAGGTGACGGGGCTGTACCTATCGGGTCACCCTATGGATGAGTACAGGAGGGCGGCCGCAACGGCCGGCGCCTCTGGGATCGGTTCCGTGCTTTCCGATTTTTCCGGGGAGGACGGGCCTGAAAACTACATCGACGGACAAGCGATAACTATCGCCGGCATAGTCACGGCATACCGCACGCGCATGACGCGCAACCGCTCCATTATGGCCTATGTAACGCTGGACGACGGCACGGGCTCAATAGAGGCTCTGGCGTTTCAAAAAACGCTGGAGACATACGGCACATATCTCCGCGTGAACAGCCCCATATTGGCCGAGGGCAGGCTATCCGCGCGCGACGACAAGGAACCGCAGATCATGCTTAACGCTGCGAGCCCGCTCTCGTCCGGCAAGCCCGCGAGGGCGGCCCCGCCGCAGCGCAAGTTGTACGTGAAGCTTCCGAGCGAGGGTTGCGAGCGCTACGAACGCTTAAAGCTGGTACTGTCCATGTTCCCGGGCAAGGAGACCATAGTGATGTGTTTTGAGGATACAAATAAGCGGCTGGTGGGGAACTGCCTCATACACGAGGCGCTGCTCAAGGACTTCAGCGAGATGCTCGGCAGCGAGAACGTAGTGCTGCGCACGGTGTCGGAGGGGGTCTGAGTTTGCCGATAAAGATAGCCGATTTGCTCCCGGCGAGGGACATACTGGAAAACGAAAATATATTTGTGATGACGGAGGGGCACGCCGTCCACCAGGACATACGCCCGCTCCGGCTGCTCATATTGAACCTGATGCCGACAAAAGTAGTCACCGAGACCCAGTTGCTGCGTAAGCTGTCGAATACGCCGCTTCAGATAGAGGTCGAGTTCCTGCAGACCGTGAGCCATAAGTTCAAAAATATCGACGCTGTGCACCTGGACTCGTTTTACACGACGTTTGAAGACATTCGCGGGCGGTTCTTCGACGGCATGATAATCACGGGCGCGCCGGTGGAAAACCTCGAGTTTGAAAACGTGGATTACTGGCCGGAACTGTGCGACATCATGCAGTGGAGCTCGCACAATGTGTTTTCTACGCTCCACATCTGCTGGGGCGCGCAGGCAGGGCTGTATTACCACTACGGGATACAAAAGCGCCCGTTTCAAAAGAAACTGTCCGGCGTGTTTGAACACATTGCGCTAAAGCCCAAATCCCCGTTCTTCCGCGGCTTCGACGACACGTTTAAAATGCCCCACTCGCGCTATACCTATGTCACGGAGGATGACATCCTCGCCAATCCGAAGCTGGAGCTGCTGTCTGTATCGCGCGAGGCCGGCGTATTTGCCGTTAAATCCTCCGATAACCGTCGATTTTTCATAACTGGACACCCAGAGTACGACGCCGACACGCTCGCCCTTGAGTATTTCCGCGATATCGGCACCGGCAAGGGCGCCGATATTCCCCTCCACTATTTCCCAAACGACGACCCCGCCGGCACCCCTGCGGTCTCTTGGCGCGCGCACGCCCAGTTACTTTATAATAACTGGCTCAACTACTATGTCTACCAAGAGACTCCGTATGACATTGAGCGGATAGGCGAGAACGACACGGGCGAGTATGTGGAGGACTGGCAGATTTAAACCGGCTCGTGGGGGGGCATATTATGCACAGGTTTTTTATCGGGGATTCCGGAATAGAAGGACGTACCGTCGCGCTGGGCCGCGGAGAGGCGACGCATATGCGAGCGCTGCGTATACGCGGCGGGGAGACGTTCACCGTGTGCGACGGCGCGGGACGCGACTATATATGCCGCCTCACGCAGCTCGGGAGTGACGGGGCGCGCGCCGAAATACTCGAAGAGCGCGCGTCGTCCAGCGAGCCGTCGGTCAGGGTAATTGTATATCTGGCGCTTTCAAAGGGGGAGCGGCTGGAGTACGCAGTACAAAAGTGCGTGGAACTCGGGGCTGCGGAGTTCTTTGTGTTCCCGTCGGCGCGGACAGTGGCCTCGCCCGGGGACAGGGCGCTTGCGAACAGGCTCGCTCGCCTGTCCGCCATATCAAAAGGCGCGGCAGAGCAGTCGGGGCGCGGAACAATCCCCGCCGTGAGCCCACTGGCGAGCTTTGGCGAGGCGATAGCCTCCGCGTCAAAAGCGCAGCTGCCCCTGTTTTTTTACGAGGGGGAGTCCGCGCCAAATTTGCGCGGCATCTTGGAAGCGAGCCCGGCACATGGCACCGTGTCCGTAATCACGGGCCCCGAGGGCGGATTTGAGCCCGGAGAGGCTGAGTCCGCCGAGCGCGCGGGCTGCCTGCCGGCGGGCCTCGGCCCGCGCATCCTTCGGTGCGACACCGCCCCCGTCGCCGCGCTGGCTTGCATCATGCTGCGGTACGGAGCCTTGGACAGATAGGAGGATGATCACATGAGGCGATCCCCAGATTTTCCCGGTCTCGACAGCTTGCTGCTCGGCGCGCTGTCTGAGGATATAGGTTCGGGCGACGTCACCTCGCGGTGCTGCGTGCCAGCTCAGGCAGTATCCCGCGGGTCGTTCAACGCGAAGGACAGCGGCGTCATCTGCGGGCTTGGCATAGCGGCGCGCGTATACGAGCTGCTGGACGCGGATGTCGAGATGGTCGCGCTGGCTGCGGACGGCGACACCGCGAAACCCGGCGACTCCATCGCCGAGATTTTCGGCGCATCAAGGAGCATACTGGCGGGCGAACGCGTGGCTCTCAATCTGCTGCGCCATCTCTCAGGCATATCGACGCAGACCGCCGAAGCCGTTCGGCGCACCGCTGGATACGGGACGCGCATAACCGACACGCGCAAGACTACCCCGGGGCTCAGGGCGCTGGAAAAATATGCTGTCACGTGCGGCGGGGGCACAAATCACAGGTTTGGGCTCTACGACGGCATACTCATAAAAGACAACCACATCTCTGCCGCCGGCGGAATCGCCGCCGCCGTGGCGCTCGCGCGCATGAACTCGCCGCACACTCTGAAAATCGAGGTGGAGGCCGAGACTCTCGATCAGGTGGCCCAAGCAGTGGATTCGGGAGCCGACATTATAATGCTCGACAACATGTCGACACAGCAGATGTCCGAAGCGGTCCGCTTCATCGGCGGTCGCGCGCTGACGGAGGCATCCGGCAACATGGGCGACCGCGACCTCGCCGAGGTCGCCTCAACAGGCGTGGACATCATCTCGATAGGCGCGCTTACCCACAGCGTGCGCGCGCTTGATATAAGCCTTAAGTTTTTTTGAAATTTAACAATCAATAGCAAAGAGAAGTGAATATGGAGGGTCATTTGTATGGATACAATGACGGCGGCGCAAGGAGAGGCGCAGGGATGGGCGGCGCGCACCATGGAGAGGTACGCGTTGCACTTGGCAAGCGGGGAGAAG
>JAITEC010000121.1 GCA_031282225.1 Oscillospiraceae bacterium
GGCGGATACGGGGTAAACCTGATCCACTGTCACTGCCCTTTTGCCTCAGCCGTCCTCGCGCGCGCCTTGCGCGCGTCGCTTCGCGTGCCCATAGTGTTCACGTATCACACTAAATTTGACGTAGATCTCGACAACACATTCAAATTTGATGTCACGAAAGGCGTCATCCTCAGGTTTATATTGACAAACATCGAGGCGTGCGACGAGGTGTGGGCAGTGTCTGTGGGCGCGGGCGAGAACCTGCGGCAGCTGGGATATAAGGGTGATTTCCGTATTATGAGCAACGGCGTGGACTTCCCCAAGGGCAGGCTCCCGAGTGTGGAAATTGCCGGCCTGGCTTCCGAACTTGGCCTCCCCGGCGGCATGCCCGTGTTTCTCTTTGTCGGCCGTATGATGTGGTACAAGGGCCTGCGCTTCGTGCTGGACGGTCTCGCGCGCGCAAAAGCGGAAGGCACCGATTTCAGAATGATCTTCGTGGGCAGCGGCAGCCAGTCCGCCGAAATAATAAAACACGCCGAGGCGCTGGGGCTCGGCGAAAACTGCATCTTTGCCGGCCCAGTTACAGACAGGGAGCGCCTGCGCGCGTACTACAGCCTCTCCGACCTGTTCTTGCTGCCGTCGGTATTCGACAATGCGCCGCTTGTAGTGCGCGAGGCCGCCGCTTGTTCCGTAGCCAGCGTCTTGGTACGCGGCAGTTCGTCGGCCGAAGGTGTCGTCCACATGGAAAACGGTTTGCTCATAGAGCAAACCGCCGAGGGCATAGCGTGGGCCGCCCATCTCGCCGCGAGGGACCGCCCCCTCGTCCGAGCGATGGGAGAGCGCGCCGCCGAGACGGTATACGCCCCATGGGACGCCGTCGTGGCGGACGCGTACAGCCGATACGGCGAGGTCTTGGAGCGCTACCGCCCGTCAAAATAGAACAAATCCGTTTGCCATGTGAGCGCGCGAGCGCTTGCAAACGAATTTATTCTATGCTAAAATCGCTCCAACGCGTGGGACAATCCCATATATTGCATTCTGCACGGAAAGGACTTGACACGACATGAGTTACAAGATCACAAGGAAAAACGAGAGCTACAACTACGAGGCGCCCGGGCACTTCGACGTGCGCACAACGCGCCTGCACGATCCCCGCGACGTCAACGCGGGCGGCATAACAATGGGGCTGAGCCACTTCCTCCCCGGCGGCGGCTGCAACTACGGCTCCAACGCCAAGGAAACCATATACTACATCGTAGACGGCGAGATGTACTTAGAGAGCGAGGTGGGCACGCCGGACGAGGTCAAGACCACGCTGTATGCGGGCGACTCGTACCACTGCGGCCCGAACACGAAGAAATCGGTAGTGAACACCGGCTCCGTGTGCAGCCAAATGCTCGTGGTCCTCATAACGCCGCCGGAAGCGTAAAGATCAAAACCTAAAAATAAAAGTCAAGAGCAAAGGAGAGATTCATTCATGGAGGTCAGGAACGTCAGCCACGGCGAGGGGAAGCTCTCGACAAAGGTCTTTTTCAGCTCAGAGAGCGGTTTTTCAGTAGCGTCCGTCATTGTGTACGGCAAGGAGGAGGCCGTGCTCATAGACACGCAGTGGTCGCGCGCGAACGCGTACCGCGTCGCCGCAGAGATTTGCGAGCTGGGCAAGAGGCTCACTACTATTTACGTCACGCACGCGCACCCCGACCACTACTTTGGCACGGCGTACATCGCCGAGCAGTTCCCCGGCGTGCGCTGCATCGCACCGCCCGAGGACTGCCAGACCATCAACACGCAGTTCTTCGACAAGATAGACCACTGGACGGAAGTCATCGGCTGGCTCAATGTCTGCACCAAAAACGTCGCGCTCGAGCCTCTCCCCGAGGACAACACCCTGTGGATAGAGGGCGAGAAGATAGAGATCTTCACGCACCGCATGGGCGACCTTCGGTACAACTCCCTCGTGTGGATACCGTCCATCAAGACGGTGTACGGCAGCGACATATTGTTCAATCAGGCACACCCGTTCACGTGCGAGGTCTCGCGCGAGGAGCGCAAGCTGTGGATGGAGGATCTCGACTTCATAGACAGCCTGAGCCCAGAGGTCATCATCCCCGGCCACGCCAAGCCAGGGATGCCCTTTGACCACAGCTCCGTTGATTTCATGCGCGAGTACCTCATAGCCACGGAGGAGTCGATAGACAGCACCAAAGACGCCGGGGGATTTTTCCTGGCCATGTGCAAGCGGTTCCCCGACGCCAACCTCGTGATGCTCAGCAACGAGATGAACGCGAACGTCTTCAAGGGCGGCCGCGAGTGGAATTGGCGCGAGGAGGATTTCGACCCGGCAAAAGAATAGCAAACTATAAAAATTTATTCCCCGCCTCCATTTCCTTTCCTTTTTCTGTTTTTTTCGAACAATATATAGTATATTATAAGCGCATAAACACTATATGTTGTATTATGGGAAAAGGACGGGATTATATGAGACAAATGAAAAAACGCGGGCTATTTGAGACGAACCGTGTCGTGCACATACGCTTGGGCGACATTTCGGCCGGCAGGTGCGCCCCCCGCCGCGAGATGCCGCCGGGCGAGATGCACGCGCTCGTTGTGAACGTCTCAAAATATGGCGTGCTCCAGCCGCTGTCCGTCAGGCGTACCGAGACAGGTTTCGAGCTCATATCCGGCGAGCAGCGGCTGCGCGCCGCCGTTCTGGCAGGCCTCGACGAGGTTCCGTGTATCATCTTGGACATGGACGAGCAGGATTCGGCGGCTCTGGTCCTGGTAGACAACCTGCGAAGGCGCGGGCTGGACTTCATTGAAGAGGCGCGCGCGCTCTCCCGGCTT
>JAITEC010000192.1 GCA_031282225.1 Oscillospiraceae bacterium
GGTTTCCGCGCCTGCCGCGCCGTCGCCGCCTGGGATCCCCGCATCCCGCTCGTTGTGCGGAACCTCCGGAGTCTCGGGGATTCCGTCCAACCTTGTGTCTTCGCTCATCTTTTGTATGACCTCCTTAATATTACACGCCGGGGTCGAAGCGCCGGCGGTAATTCCGACTGTCCCGCAGCCGACAAATGCCGATGCGTCCAATTCATCGGCCGTCTCAATAAAAGTTACGCGCGCGCAGCGAGCGGCGCATATCTCCGCAAGCCCACAACTGTTCGCGCTGTCCCTGCTTCCGATAACGATCATCGCGTCCGTTTTTTCGGCCAATTCGGAAGCTTCCCTCTGCCGCTCATGTGTGGCAATGCATATTGTATCAAAAATTTTATAATTTGTACACTCTTTTTTTAATATTTGTTCACATCGAGCAAAAGTCTCCCGTGACGATGTGGTCTGGAACACCGCAGAGATTGCCGCCCGCCTGTTTTCGGTCTTTTCAGCCAGCCAGGACGACAGCTCGCCGGGGGACTGCACAATGACGCGCCGCTCGCACCAGTCGGCAATGGCGGACACCTCGGGATGATCCCGTTTTCCGATTATTACAAGCGTGCGGCCGGCCGCCGACTCGTCGCGGACAATACCATGTATTCGCGCCACATACGGACATGTCGCGTCTATTATTTCCGCGCCGCGTTCGCGCAGCAGGGAGTACTCGCTCTTCCCGGCGCCGTGCGAGCGGATCACTACTCGCGCGCCCGCGGGAACGGCATGGGCATCTTCAACTACGCCCATGCCCAGCCCGCACAGGTAGCCCACTACCGCACTGTTGTGGATCACGGGGCCGAGCATGAAGGCGCCGCCGCCGGCGGCCTGCTCGCACATCGCAACGGCTCGCCGCACTCCGTAACAAAACCCCGCCGTTCTGGCAAGAACCGCTCTCACGCCGGTTTCAGGGAAAGAATCCGGTCGAGTAGCCTTGCCGCTTGCGCCGCCCGCTCGTCCGCTCGCATGCGCCGCCCCTCCTCGCCTACCATGTACGGCCGGCCGATAACCAGCGTAATTTTAGTAAATAACAGTTTCTTGCGCGGAATGTACACGGGAACTATAGGCGCGCAGGCGCGCTCGGCCAGCCAAACCGCCCCGTTTTTAGCCGAGGAGGACACGTCGTCCGGAACTCGGTGCCCCTCGGGAAAAATCGCCACCTTCTCGCCGTTTTTCAGATATTCCAGCGACTGCCGGAGAGCGCCCACGTCGCTTGTCCCCCTGTCTATGGATATCATGCCGATTTTTTTTATGAACCACGCGAGAACCGGTATTTTGAACAGTTCCGCCTTTCCAATGATGTGCACTTTATCGTCCCTGCCAAAAGCAAATTCCAAAAACACGGAATCCAGCCAGCTGGAGTGGTTGGCGCATACCATGGCCGCCCCGCCCGGGATGTTTTCCCCGCCTTTTACTTCAAACCGGAAGAAAAGCCCAAACAAAAACGTGGCTATCGAAAACGCCCGGCTATAAAAGCGCTGGGAGGGCGTCACAGCCCAAACCTCTCGCCGATAATCGTGCACACGCGCTCCAGGCTCTCGTCCAGGCCTATGTCGGCGGTGTCCACCACTATGGCGTCCGCGGCTACGGTCAGTGGCGCTATTGCGCGCAGCCGGTCATTTTTGTCCCTGTAGTTCATGTCCCGCAGCACATCCTCATATGTCGTGCCGATTGATTTTTCCGTGAGCTCCCTGTACCTGCGCGCGGCGCGAACCGCCGAAGGCGCCGTGAGGTATATCTTCAACCCGGCGTCGGGCATTACGACCGTGCCTATGTCGCGCCCGTCCATAATGACATCGTACTTTCTCGCCATTTCCTTTTGCATATCGAACAGGAATGCGCGCACCGCCGGTATTGCGGACACGTCGGACGCGTAAACAGATGTCTCCGGCAGGCGGATGTCGCCCGTGACGTCGGCGCCGTTTACGAACATGCGCTGCGTACCGTCCCCGCTGTATCTCATCTCAATATTCAAGCCGCCCAGCATTGAAATAACTCCCGCCGCGTCTTTGGACGCGATGCCTTCGCGCATCGCAGACAGGCCGACGCACCTGTACAGCGCCCCGGTGTCCACATAGATCATCTTGAAGCGATCCGCCGCCATGCGCGCCAGCGTACTCTTGCCGGCGCACGACGGCCCGTCTATCGCCACGCTCTTTTCTTCCATTGTATGACCATTCCCCTATTCACGCGGTACGCGCTATATTTTCATATTCATATGCCCGGGAACGCCCGGGCACCGAGAACGTTCCTGCCCGCAGCACAAGCGGTAGACCACGCAATTTGCAGGTTGAACCCTCCGGTATACGCGTCCGCGTCGATTATCTCGCCGGCAAAGTGCAGCCCGCGTACAAGCTTCGACTGCATTGTCTTAGGGTCGATCTCGCTGAGTTTTATGCCCCCTGAGGTAATTACCGCCTCTTGTATCGGGCGGGAGCCCGTTATCTCAAATGTCAGCCTTTTGAGCGCGATCCGGAGCGCCGCCCTCTGCCCACGCGTGACGGAGTGGACTTTCGTGTTCGGCGGGATGCCGGCCGCATCGGCTATGACAGGCGCCATTCGCGCCGGAACGAGCCTGCGCAGCATTTGTACGAAATCCCTGTTTGCGTTCTCGGCAAAGTCGCGCAATATCCTGGCGTCCAGCTTGTCCTCATCGAGCGCGGGCTTCATATCTATGACGGCGGTATAACTATCGTCGCAAAAATCCCCCATATGCGCGCTCGCCGAAAGGGTCAGCGGCCCGGATATGCCAAAATGTGTAAACAAAAGCTCGCCCATCTCGTCAAATATCGTCTTCGCGCCGCGTTTTCCCACTCGGTGTATCGCCAACCTGACGTTTTTCAGCGAAAGCCCCTCCAGCCGCGCGCACATCTCCCCGCGCGCCACAAGCGGCACGAGCGAGGGTCTTATGGGCATTATTGTGTGCCCCAAGCGCTCGGCAATGGCATATCCGTCGCCAGTGGAACCTGTCTGCGGATACGACATCCCCCCCGTACATAGTACAGCGGAGCGGCACGGTATGCGCCTGTCTCCGGCCACGGCGCCCGACACGGCGCCGCCGGAGAGCTCTAAGCCAGTCACGCGGCATCGCACTGTCGCCACGCCGCTCTCGCGCGCGTATCTCAGCAGCGCGCCGACAACGTCCGAGGCTCTGTCAGACACCGGAAAAACCCTGCCGCCCCGCTCCGTCTTCAGGGGCAGCCCGAGAGATTCAAACAGCTCCATGGCGCTCTTTGGCGGGAGCGCGTTAAAAGCGCTCTGCAAGAAATTGGAACCCGTCGGTATGTTGTCGAGCGCCTCGCGGATGCCGCAGTCGTTTGTGAGGTTGCACCTTCCCTTTCCGGTTATTCGCAATTTTGCGCCCGGAAAGCGGTTGCGCTCGCACAAAAGCACACGAAGCCCCCTTCGCCCGGCCTCCGCAGAGGCAAGCAACCCCGCTGCGCCCGCCCCGACCACAATAACATCATACATCGGCTCAATTCTCTCCCCCGCTGCGAGCGTATTCTAGCACGGGGTGCGCGGCGTGTCAAGCGGCGTGTGCCGGGCCAGTCCCCACACCCTTTCATTTCGAACCGAAATGTGATACAATATGAGCATAACATAAATTGTATTGCGGCGCCAGGCCGTGTGTATCGGAATAAATATCATTATTTTGGGAGTGTGCAGATGTCAGAGGGGTTCAACACAGTGGCGGACGAATACGACGCGTCGCAGATACAGGTGCTCGAGGGACTGGAGGCCGTACGCAAGAGGCCGGGCATGTATATTGGCTCCACATCGGCGTCCGGGCTCCACCACCTTGTCTATGAAATAGTGGACAACGCCATAGACGAGGCTCTTGCGGGGCATTGCGACGATATATCGGTCATAATCGGGGACGGCGACATCATCACCGTAATCGACAACGGGCGCGGGATACCGGTAGATACGCAAGAGCAGACAGGCACAAGCGCGCTTGAAGTCGTGTACACCGTGCTGCACGCCGGAGGCAAGTTCGGAGGCGGCGGGTACAAGGTGGCGGGAGGACTGCACGGCGTGGGGGCGTCCGTAGTCAATGCGCTGTCGGAGTGGCTTATTGTTCAAGTGCACAAAAACGGCAATATATATGAGATGCGGTTCTCTCGCGGAGACATAACGCAGAACATAGAGATTGTGGGGCAGACCGATAAAACGGGAACAACCGTCACCTTCAAGCCCGACGGGCAGATATTCGAAGATCTCGTTTACAACTACGATACGCTCCACACGCGCATGCGCGAACAGGCGTTCCTCAACGCCGGCCTGCGGATCCGCATGGAAGACAGGCGCCCCGGACACGAGGCGGCGGACGAGATGCGCTACGAGGGCGGCATACGCGAGTTCGTGAAATACCTAAACCGCAACAAAACCCCGCTGCACGAGAACGTCATATACGTCTCCGGCGAGCGCTCGGACTCGTTTGCG